>NZ_JBTVVN010000023.1:0-63274 GCF_054819755.1 Clostridium sp. DL1XJH146 | reverse complement strand
ACTAATAATCAAAATGGAACTGTAGCTATTGAGAATGGACGTATTAAGATTCCAAAATTAAAATCTATGATTAAAATTAAACAGCATAGAGATTTTGAGGGCCTTATAAAGAGTTGTACTATATCAAAGACACGTAGTAATAAATATTATATTTCTATACTAGTTGATGCTGAAAATATAAAGTTGCCAAAGATATAAAATAAAATAGGTGTCGACGTTGGTTTAAAAGAGTTTGCAGTTTGTTCAAATGGGGATAGATATGAAAATCCTAAATGGCTCAGAAAGTCAGAAAAAAGACTAAAAAAACTACAAAAGGACTTATCAAGAAAGAAAAAAGGAAGCAACAACAGATATAAAGCTAGATTAAAGGTTGCTAAACTTCATGAGAAGATTGCTAATCAAAGAAAAGATTTTTTGCAAAAGTTATCTACTAAGCTAATTAGAGAAAACCAATCTGTAGCTATAGAAGACTTAAAAGTAAAGAATATGATGAAAAATAGCAAATTATCAAAAGCAATAAGCGAAGTATCATGGTTTGAATTCAGAAGAATGTTAGAATATAAAGCTGAGTGGTATGGAAGGACAATAGTAGTTGCGCCAGCTGATTATGCAAGTAGCCAATTATGCTCTAATTGTGGTTATAAAAATAAAGAGGTAAAAGACCTAAAACTCAGAGAATGGACTTGTCCAAAATGTGGCTCACATCATGATAGAGATATAAATGCAGGAATAAATCTACTGAAATTAGCTATATAATTTTGGTTATAATTAGAGGTCGGTGCGACCTTGGTAGCTTGGGTAAACTTGCTCTGTTAGGAGTATTGACCAAGAAGCCCCCACTTCAACATAGTAAGTGGAGGGTAGTTCACATTGGATTCAAACTAAATTCTTTAAGGACAATAAAATTTATTTATAAAAAAGATAAATTCATAGCTAGCACTAGAATAACTAACATTAAATTTAGTTACTTTAGAGTTAGCTATTTTAGTTTATAAAATACAAATGTAATACTATTTTTTTTTGTGTGTGACAGGCTTCGACAAACAAAAATAGAAAAATATGTTATTATAATTTAGGACAAGTTAAGTACACATACTTTGTAAAATATAAGGCGACCTAAAGAATCAACTTAAAGAGTATATTAGCAAACTCAACCGATAAATTGAGCTAATTACATAAATATAGGAGGAAAGTTAAGTGAGAAATAATAAATGGGTTAAAATAATGATATTTGTATCAGCTATGCAACTGTTATCTGGTATTGGAGCAATGATTATTGGAGTTTTATTTTTAAAAAGTAAATTGGGTGATAATGTAGGGATATGTTTGATGCCAGTTCTGTTATGTTGTATTTTCTCTATAATTAATATGGCTATTGTTATTTTAGAATTAAAGAGTAAATAATGAAAAAATTGAAACGACTAAATTAATATCATTGAATTTTTAAAATGGCTTAGAGGTATTATAATTATACTGTTTTATGTTGAGGGGAAGGGGTGTTTTGGGCGCTTTAATAACTTCTGCAAAAGAAGTAGGTGTATTAGATTTTGGAATAGATGTATATAAATCTTAGGGGGTGAAACTTTGAGTTACGATTTAGAGGATAGATTAGTAACTTCAGCCATAATAACATTAGTATTTATGATAGGTATGGTAGTGGTTTTCTTTATTATAAAAAAGAAGGAAACATATTTAAAAACAAATAAAATAAAAGATTTACTTGGACAAATATACGTTAGAAATGCATTGATGTGTTTTGTACCAGGTATTCTGTTTTGTGAAACTCTATACGAATTTCTTGTACTTCAGTTTTGCTTGATTCTTGCTGCTTTAACTAATGCTCAATACATCAATAAAATGTTTAACGATGAGCAAACCAATAAATGAATTACTAGTGCAATCCATAGCATTCAAACTATGTGTTGTTTTTAATATATTATATAGGAGCAAGCTCAGTTATAAGTTAATAAAAATTAATTAAGGATACATGGGTATATGGTATGAAGTATATTTTTTAATGAATATTAAGGGGGAATGAAGATGAAAAAGATTATTTTTTTATTTGTGGCATTAATTATTGTAGTTGGTAGTATTATTGTGTGTAGTGTTATAGATCAAGAAAAGATTATTGCAAGATATGTTACAGACGAACACTATAGATATAGCCCTGTTGAGTTAAAAGGGGAGATATATTTTCCTTTTAGCTATGAGTTTAGTGATTACAAAAATCTAAATAATATAGGGCATTTAAGTGCTAAAAATGCAGGCTTTATTAATGATTTGATAGGAGATGTAGGTCCTGTTTTAGTTGAGAAAGAAGATAACGACTATCTCCATTTTACAGTTATAGATGATTTCCCTATGAGTTATTCTAGTGCAGAATATTTACGAGATCCAAATTTAATTAAGGACAATATGGATAAATATAACGAATTTGTTCTATGTAATGATAAGAATAACACTGAAACAAGAATAAAGATAGAAAAAGAATTTTTGAATAAGCTTCAAAAAGAATTTGGAGTAATAAATTATAATATTGAAGACTTTAACAATTGTGATGATATTTATTATATATATGTTGATTCACCAAAAGAAAAGATACATGAAAGAACTTTTGATGAACCTATTATTTATATGGGATGCATATTTGTTAAAGATAGTAATCTTTATTATGAAAACTTGGCTAATGAAATAAAAGGTGACCTAAAGGAGCAACTTAAAGTGTATATTAGCAATTTCAACTGATAAAATATTATAAAAACTAATAGCACCTAACAGGATATTCTTGTTAGGTATTTATTTAGAAACTCAATTGAATTTTGAAGGTATATAAAGTTAAATATATGCTATACTTATAATATAACTAACTCTAGAATAATTAACTCTAAAGTTAGTTATTCTAGAGTTGGTTATTGGAACTTATATAATTACGATTTGGAGTAGAGGTGATAGCAATGTTTATTGGTAGAGAATATGAAATGGAAAGTTTAAATAGATTGCATAAAGATAATCAATTTCAATTTGTAGTGGTTTATGGAAGAAGGCGTGTTGGGAAGACAACATTGCTTTCAGAATTTTGTAAGGATAAAAAAGCTATTTTTTATGTAGCTGAGGAATATAACGATAAAATGGCTTTAGAGAGTTTTTCTAAGAAAATTTTAGAATATTATGATATGCAAGATTTTATAACAACTTTTGAATCCTGGGAAAAAGCTTTTATATTTTTAGCGAAAAAAGCAAAGAATGAACAATTATTATTGGTAATAGATGAATTTCCTTATATAGCAACTGCTAATAAAACTATAACTTCATTAATTCAAAATCTTATAGATCATTATTTAAAAGATACTAAACTTTTTTTTATTATATGTGGTTCATCCATGAGTTTTATGGAAAAAGAAGTATTGAGTTATAAGAGTCCTTTGTATGGAAGAAGAACAGCTCAGTTTAATGTTGAGCCTTTTGGATTTTATGATAGTATAAGATTTTTACCTAACTATAACTTAGAGGAAAAAGTTATGTCATACGGGATTTTAGGTGGTATACCACAGTATATTCTGAAATTTAAAGATAATATATCGATAAAAGATAATGTAATAAGGGCTATTTTAGATAAATCGTCATATCTTCATGAAGAACCTAAAAATTTGTTGAAGCAAGAATTAAGAGAGCCAGCTATTTATAATTCAATAATTGAAGTTATTGCAAATGGAGCTTCAAAATTAAATGAGGTATCAACCAAGACAGGAGAAGCTGGCGATAAATGTTCTAAATATATAAAAACCCTTATTGACCTAAAAATTGTGGAAAAAGAAACTCCAGTAGGAGAAAAAGAAAAAACAAGAAAAAGTATTTATAGACTAAAGGATAATCTTTTTAGATTTTGGTACAAGTTTGTATTTGATAATGGTACATTAATTGAGCAGGGAATGCTTGATTATGTATATGAAAATAAAATCAAAGAGGAAATAAGTAATTATTTAGGAGAAGTATTTGAAGATATATGTATACAGTTCTTAAAGAAAAAGAATAAGCAGCTAGAATTGCCTTTTGTTTTCGAAAAGATAGGAAGATGGTGGGGTAACAATCCTGTAAAGAGAAGACAGGAAGAAATTGATATTTTAGCTATTGATAAATCAAATGCTATTTTTGGTGAGTGTAAATGGAGAAATGAACTATTAGATATGAAGGTAGTTGATTCTTTGATAGAAAAAAGTAATATTCAAAACTTCTCAAATAAATATTATATATTTTTCTCTAAAAGTGGATTTACTGAAAGAGTAATACAATACGAAAAAACTCATGATAACATTCTATTATATTCATTAGCTGATATAATTATTTAATCTTCTTTGAAATAGATTAGGGTAAAAACCTTTATTTTTTCATAGATTAACAGTATAATGTTAATAATATTTATACGGAATAAATGAATATTAATGAAACGGGGGCTATAAAATGAAGAAAGTCAAAATTGCACTATTGGGGCTGGGAAATGTAGGCAGAGGGGTATGGAAAATACTACAAACCAACCAAAAGGAAATATCTGAAAGATGTGGTTATGAAATTGAAGTTGCTAAAATATTAGTAAGAAGTGTGGATAAAGATAGAGGCTTTGATGTTCCAAAAGAAATATTAACATCCAATGCAGATGAAGTATTTAGTGATGATAGTATTAGAGTAGTACTAGAAGTAATGGGTGGAATTGAACTAGCACATGAGTACATATTAAAGGCAATAAATACAAAGAAACATGTTATTACAGCCAATAAAGATTTAATAGCTACAAGAGGTGATGACTTAATCGCAGAGGCAAAGAAAAATGGGGTTATGTTTTACTATGAAGCAAGTGTTGCTGGTGGAATACCAATTATAAGTGTACTAAATGATGCTTTGACTGCAAATAAAATAGAAGAAATATTTGGAATTGTAAATGGGACTACAAATTATATTTTAACTAAAATGACTCATGAAAATTTGAGTTTTGAAACAGCACTTAAAGAGGCACAAGATAAAGGCTTCGCCGAAGCGGATCCCACTTCAGATGTAGATGCTTATGATGCTATGTATAAAATTAGGATACTTACTTCATTGGCATTTGGAACCAATGTTGATGTTGAGGATATTTATAGAGAGGGTATTAGGAATATTGCTAGTATTGATATAAAATACGCAAGTGATTTTGGGTATGTTATTAAACTTCTTGCAATAGCAAAAGAGAGAAATGGGAAAATTCAAATTAGAGTTCATCCTTCAATGATATCCAAAAGACACACACTAGCTAATGTTAATGATTCTTTTAATGCAATTTTCTTGAAAGGTAATGCTGTTGGGGATCTTCTTTTATATGGAAGAGGAGCAGGAGATTTGCCTACAGGAAGTTCCGTTGTAGCAGATCTAATTACTGTTTTAAGAAATGACATAGACGAGTATAAGATTAATAAAAAAGCAGATGTAGAGCCTATGGAAGTTTGTAAAATGGAAGAAACTGAAACAGAGTATTATATGAGGATAAAGGTTAAAGATATTCCAGGTGTACTAGGTGAGATATCAACGATTTTAGGAAAACATAATGTTAGTATTGAATCTATGATTCAAAGGGGAGAAAAATCAGATTTTGTTTCCTTAATTTTCATTACTCATAAGGTAAAAGAAGGAGATTTAAATTCTTCTATTGATGAAATAAAACAACTTTCTTATGTAGAGAAAATTAATAATATTATAAGAGTTGAAAAACTTTAATAGGAGGAATATAACATAATGGATAAATTAAAATTCAAGAGTACTCGTGGCGGAGAAGAGAATGTAGATGCATCATATGCAATAGTTAAAGGAATTGCAAAAGATGGGGGATTATTTGTACCAAATAATATACCAAAGTTAGGAATTGACTTTGATAAGCTTAAAGATATGAGTTATAAAGAAGTGGCTTATGTTGTTCTAAGTAAGTTTTTGAATGATTTTACTGAAGAAGAAATTAAAAATTGTATAGATAATGCTTATGATAGTAAGTTTGATACTGAGGAAATTGTTCCTATCAAAAAAGTAGGAGATGATTTTTATTTAGAATTATTCCATGGACCTACATTGGCATTTAAGGATATGGCTCTATCAATATTACCATATCTTATGACTACAGCGGCAAAAAAAGTAGGATTAGAGAAAGATATAGTTATTCTAACTGCTACTTCAGGAGATACAGGTAAAGCTGCTTTAGCTGGTTTTACTAATGTGGATAAGATTAAAATAATAGTTTTCTATCCTAAAGATGGAGTAAGTCCAGTTCAACAACTGCAAATGATTACTCATGAGGGTGATAATACATTTGTTGTAGGTATAAATGGTAATTTTGATGATGCACAAAGTGCTGTTAAAGGGATTTTTACAGATGATGAATTTAAGAATAAATTAGACGAAAATGGCTATGTTTTTTCTTCAGCCAATTCAATTAATATAGGTAGATTAATTCCACAGGTAGTTTATTATGTATATACTTACTCTCAGCTTTTAAAAAGAGGTGAGATTACAAAGGGAGAAGAAATTAATGCTGTTGTTCCAACAGGTAATTTTGGAAATATTTTAGCAGCATATTACGCTAAAATGATGGGAACTCCAATTAATAAATTAGTCTGTGCATCAAATAAAAACAATGTTCTTTATGATTTTATTAATACAGGTATTTATGATAAAAATAGAAGTTTTTATACAACTAAATCACCATCTATGGACATATTAATTTCAAGTAATTTAGAAAGACTTCTTTATAGTATATCAGGTGAAGATAGTGCACTTGTAAAAAATCTTATGGAATCATTAGCTAAAGATGGCAAGTATAAGATTAATGAAATAATGAAGAAAAATATGAATTCTTTTGCAGCAGGTTATACTACAGAGGAAAATACAGCTAGTACTATAAAAAATGTGTATGAAAAAGAAAATTATGTTATGGATACTCATACAGCCGTTGCAGCAAGCGTATTAGAACAGTATAAAAATAAAGTAAAAGATGAACTAAAGGCTATTGTTGCTTCAACAGCAAGTCCATATAAATTTGTTGGTTCAGTTTTAGATTCACTTGATGATATTAACCTAAATGAAGGGCAAGATGAATTTGCACTAGCAGCAAAATTAGAAAAAATAAGTGGAGTTGAAATTCCAAAGGCTGTTTTAGAATTGAAAGGTAAGAAGATTATACATGATAAAATATGTGAAAAAGATGAGATGGAAAAGGTTATTAAAGAAATACTTTTCTAGTTAAATATTAGTTGAGAAATCCACGTAAATGGTTTATGCCCTTTACGTGGATTTTTTTATTGACTAGGGAAAGATAGGGTCTATAGTGAAGATATTTTGCTATTATTTCATTTTAAAATGAATATAAAATTGTGATATAAATGATTTTGTGATAGAATCAATATCAAGATGATAGTTAAACTATCAAATGGTCTGAAATAGTTAAAAATAAGTTGTGTACAGGGGGTGATTTTATGGCTAACCTTTATGACTGGGAGAATCCAGCTATCATAAAAATAAATAAACAAGAGGGGCATGTTATTGCATATCCTTTTGATAAATATGAAAGTGTATTAAGTGGAGAAGAAAGTCCATATAAGAAAAGTCTTAATGGTAAGTGGAATTTTAAGTGGATTTTAGGTATAGAAAATCATATTCAAGATTTTTATAAAGAAGACTATTCATTAGAGGAATTTGATGAAATTGAAGTTCCTTCAGTTTGGCAGCTTAAGGGATATGGGAAACCTTATTATTTAGCTTTTGATTATCCACCTGCAATAGATAAGAAGAAGAAAAACATACCGAAAATAGAGCATAAGCTCAATGAAATTGGTTTGTACAAAAGAAATTTTATACTTCCTGAAAACTTTAATGGTAGAAAGACATTTTTACATTTTGGTGCAGTTAAATCTGCTTTCTATGTGTATGTTAACGGTGAGAAGGTTGGATATTCACAAGGTTCTATGACTCCTTCTGAGTTTGAAATAACAAAACATTTAAGAGCAGGAGAAAATAGTATTGCCGTTGAAGTTTATAGATACTGTGACGGAACATATTTAGAGGATCAGGATATGTGGTTTTTTAGTGGAATATATAGAGAAGTATATATTTTTGCTGAACCAAAAACTTATATAAGTGATTTTTATGCAAGATGTAAAATGGATGAAAACTACGAAGATGCGGAGCTATTTATAGATGCTTTTGTGAATAATAATGATATGGGAGATAAAAAAGTGAAGGTTGAAATTCATCTCTTAGATTATGATGCTAAGGAAGTAAACAAGTCAATATGTATGACATCCTGTAATATTAGAGCTGAAGAAGAAAAGAAGCTATTGCTATCTACTAATATTAAAAATCCTAGGAAATGGACAGCTGAAACACCAAATTTATATAAGATAATTTTAACTCTTAAGGATGAAGAAAATAATATTATTGAACTCAAGAGTATACAATACGGGTTTAAGGTTGTTGAAATCAAAAATGAGAAAATACTTATAAATGGTAAACCTATTATGATTAAAGGTGTTAATAGACATGATTTTGATTCGGATTATGGTTGGGCAGTTCCAAAAGAGCGGTATTATGAAGATTTTAATATAATGAAAAAGAATAATATTAATGCTATAAGAACAAGTCATTATCCAAATGACCCATTTTTTTATGAGCTGTGTAATGAATATGGATTCTACGTTATGGATGAAGCTGATGTAGAGACACATGGAGTAAGAACAAAAAATGTTCCGGGGGATAATCCTGTATGGACAGAAGCTGTAGTCGATAGAATGGAAAGAATGGTTTTAAGAGATAGAAATCATCCTTGTATATTTATGTGGTCACTTGGAAATGAAGCTGGTTATGGTAGTAATTTTAATGAAATGAAGAAAGCCGCACTAAAACTTGATGATACAAGACAATTTCATTATGAAGGAGACTTTGATATTAGTGTTAGTGATGTTTTGTCAAGAATGTATCCCACAGTAGATATGGTAGAAAAGTTAGGAAGACACAAAGAATTAAAAATAGGGATTTTTGATAATATTTTAAATAAGTTAAGTGCAGACAATAAACCTTTAAAGCCAGAACAATATGAAGGAAAACCTATAGTATTATGTGAATATGCACATGCTATGGAAAATAGCCTTGGTAACTTTCAAAAATATATGGATGTTTTCGAGAAATATGAAAATATGGCAGGCGGGTTTATATGGGATTTTGTAGATCAGGTAATTCATAAGAAAGATAAAGTAGGTAATGATTTGTGGCTTTATGGAGGCGATTTTGAAGAAGAAAAGACTACTAGGTATTTCTGTGCAAATGGTATAGTGTTTGGAGATAGAACACCACATCCTTCCTTGTTTGAAGTTAAAAAGGTTTACCAAGAGATAAAAGTTGAAGCAATTAATTTATTGAAAGGTGAATTTGAAGTTTATAATAAATATAGTTTTATCGATTTAAGTGATTTTGAAATGAACTGGAGCATAACTGAGGATGGCAATAAAATAAAAGAAGAAAAAATAGATGATTTAAATGTTATGCCTAAGAAAAAAGTGAAATTTAATATTAATTATGATTTACCAGAGTTAAAAATTGGTTCAGAATATCATGTTTTAATATCTTTTAAGTTTAAGAAAGATACTATTTTTGCAGAGAAAGGTTATGAGATTGCTTGGGACCAATTTAAAATTCCTTTCGGTACTGGAATGAATATTGAAGAGCCATGTAAACATAATAAAACAGTAGAGTGTTTTGAGAATGCTAAGATTATAGAAGTCAAAGGTGAAAATTTCAAAATTGTTTTTGATAGGAAATTAGGAGCTATAAAAAGTATTAATTATGGATTAGGTGAAATAATTAAGGCACCATTGACACCTAACTATTGGAGAGTATTAACAGATAATGATAAAGGATATGCAAATTATAATCCTAAATTAGAGAATATATTGATTGATAGGTCATGGAAGAGAGCCACAGACAATAGAAAAGTTAAAGAGATATCTGTTGAAAAAAATAGTGACTATATAAATATAAAAGTTACTCAAAAGGTTATTAATTGTAAGGATGATGTTATAACAAATTATAAAATTAATTCAAAAGGAGAAATTTATGTAAGCAATATAATAACTCCTAAAAAAGATATGTATAGAATTGGAATGCAAATGGCTTTAAATGAGGAATATTCTAATATGCAGTGGTTTGGTAGAGGAGAACACGAAAATTATTGGGATAGGAATACAGGGGCTAAAATTGGCGTTTATAAAGGTAAAGTTGAGGGACTTATTCACAACTATATGAGACCACAGGAAAATGGTAATAGAACAGATGTAAGATGGGTATCTTTAAGCAATGATTCAGGTAAGGGCATAGTTGTTTGTGCTATGGGGGAGAACATATTGAATACTAGTGCTTGGCCTTATAGCATGGAAGACCTTGAAAAAGCAGAGCATATACATGAATTACAGAATAGGGACTTTGTTACTTTTAATATAGATTATTTGCAATGTGGTGTAGGTGGAGACTTGCCAGGAGTTGCCAAAGTACATGAAGAATTTAAGATTGTAAAAAATAAAACTTATAAATATTCCTTTGTAATAAAACCTTTATAAAAGGAGAAAGAAAATGGATATAAAAACTAAAAGAAAACTTGAGCGGGAAGAAATGAAAGAAAAAAGAAAAATGGAAGTTGTAAAAGCTGCTACAATAGTTTTTATGGAAAAGGGGATAGAAAATGCTAAGATGGTCGATATTGCAGATAGAGCACAGGTTGGTGTAGCTTCAGTTTATCGATACTTTTCTACAAAGACTGACCTTGCTATAGAGGTGGCTACAAATATATGGAAAAATGAAATAAATAGGAAATATTTAGAAGAATTTAAAAGTATAGATAATAAAGAAATAAACGGTAAAGAAAAAATAAAGCAATTACTAATAATATTTATTGATATATATGAGAACTATCCTAACTATTTGAGATTTATAGAGTATTTCGATAACTATATAGTAAAAGAAAATATTTCAAAAGAAAAACTAAAAGAATATGAAAAAAATGTAATAAATTTAAAACCTATTTTTTTAAGTTATTTAGACGAAGGTAAAAAAGATTTGTCAATAAGAGTTGATATTGATAAAGATATATTGTTTGTAACCATTGTAAATTCTATGATGGCCCTTTCTCAGAAATTTATAGTTAGAGGAAATATTTTAAATTTTGATAAAGAGATTAAAGGAAAGAAGCAATTAGAACTTTTTATTGATATGATAATAAGATACCTTAGTGGCTAATTGTATATTGCTAAAATTTCATAAATAAAAACTATTGATTCAAACAATATATTATAAATTAATGAGTCTTTAAAACAGAATTTAAAAATTAAAAGCTGACTTTCTATATTATAGAAAATCAGCTTTTGTATGGTAAATATAAATATTTTGAGAAATTAATTTTCATACGAAATGGTTGTTTTTTCATGATTTACGAAATTAGAATTTAAATTATTTGGGTCAGTTTCAGTAATGATTGTTTCTATAATAAGTTTTCCCATTCTTCATATAATTCTTCTAGTTTTCTTTCACTTTCTTTTAAAGAAAAAGTAATTTTTTCACTTTCTTCTGGATTTGAATAAATTTCTTCTAGACAAAGTTTCGATTGGAATTCTTCAATAGCTTCTTCAGTATCTGCAATTTTTTTCTCAAGGTCTCTAATTTGTTGGCCTTTAATTTGTTGTAATTTTTTTTCTTCATTTTTCTTTTTTCGCTCATTTTTTATTTCTGTTTTTGTTTTTCCTTCTATTTCTTCGATGTTTTCAAATCTAAGAGGATTTTTTTTCTTTTCTACATAGTAACTATAGTTACCTAAATAAGTTTTCAAACCATCTATATTCAATTCGTGGATTTTATGTACAACTTTATTTAAAAAGTATCTATCGTGAGATATCACAAGTAAAGTTCCTTCATAATTTATTAAAGCATTTTCTAAAGCTTCTCTTGACATAACATCTAGGTGATTTGTAGGTTCATCTAATAGTAAGAAATTTGATTGTGAAAGCATTAACTTTAAAAGATTTATTCTACATTTCTCGCCACCACTTAGGTTGGATATTTTTTTAAAAACGTCATCACCAGTAAAAAGGAAAGCAGCTAAGGCGTTACGCACACTCGTTGTTGTCATTGTAGGGAACGTATCCCATACTTCATCTAATATGTTCTTTTCATCATTTAGATTGGATTGCTCTTGGTCATAGTAACCTATCATAACATTCTGGCCTAATTCGAAAAAACCAGAGTCTGGTGATACTTTATTCATTAGTATATTGAATAGTGTAGTTTTACCTCTTCCATTATCGCCTATTAATGCTGTTTTTTCGTTTTTCTTTATTTCTAAATTGAGATTAGTAAATAGAACTTTTTCACCATATGATTTTGAAATATTTTCTGAATAAAGAACGTCATTACCGCTAGTTATTTCTGGCACAAAAGTGAAACTTTTTAAATTTTTTTCCTTTGTAGGGGCATCTATTCTTTCTACTTTATCTAATTGTTTTTGTCTGCTTTCAGCAGCTTTTATACTTTTTTCACGATTAAATGATTTATACTTTTTTATGATATCCTCTTGTCTTTTAATTTCTGCATCTTGAAGTTTAAAGGCTTTTAATTTTTCTTCATATCTTTTTTCTTTTAAAGTGAGGTATTCCGTGTAGTTACCTTTATATATTTCAATTGTTCCACCTTTTAATTCTAAAGTTCTGTTGGTTATAAAGTCTAAGAAAAATCTATCATGTGATATTACTAAAATTGTACCCTTATAGCTTTTTAAATATCCCTCAAGCCATTCAATAGCTTCTAAATCTAAATGGTTAGTAGGTTCATCTAAAAGAAGTATATCGGGATTAATTAAAAGAAGTTTGCAAAGAGAGGCTCTCGTTTTTTGACCACCACTTAAAATATTAATATTTTTAGTATAATCATCTTCAGTAAATCCAAGACCTTTTAGAACTTTGTTGATTTCTGCTTTGTATGTATATCCACCTTTGTTTTGATATAATTCAGTTGTATCTGTATATTTTCTAATAATTTTCTGATGATATTTTTCATTATCAAGGTCATAAGGTTTTGACATTTCGATTTCTAATAATTTTAGATTTTTCTCCATATTTGTTAAATCTTCAAAAACCTTTAGCATTTCATCATATATAGTATTGGTACTTTCTAAAGTTAGATGCTGCGATAGATAACCTAATTTTTTATTTTTATCAACAAATATGTCACCACTATCAGCCTCTATTTTTTTTATTAAAATTTTGAAAAGTGTAGATTTACCGGCACCATTGGGGCCTACTAACCCCACTTTTTCACTATCATTTATATTAAAAGTGGTATTTTTTAGAATTTCATCTACACCATAGCTTTTTTTTATGTTTTTGCAGCTTAAAACTACCATTACATTCCCCACCTTACTCTTGCATATTAGTTTAATTAATATATATTATCAAATAGCTTGCATTTTTAATCATAAATATATAAAATCATATTATATAGTTTAACATTTAATAATGCAAAAAAATAGAGAATAAATATATCATATTTATTGTAATTGTAAATTTGTTATATTATAAATAGTTATTATTATTTTAATTTTAATTCTTAAAGGGAGTGCGCGCATGAATAAAAAAGAAAAAAAGAGCAATGTTTCTATGGCAGTAATAAGAAGATTACCTAAATATCATAGATATTTGCAAGAATTAATTAAGAATGATATTGATAGGATTTCTTCAAGAGAATTAAGTCAAAAAATTGGATTCACAGCTTCACAAATAAGACAAGATTTAAATTGTTTCGGAGATTTTGGACAGCAAGGATATGGATATAATGTTTCAGACTTGTATAGAGAAATTAGTATAATTCTTGGATTAGATTTTCAATACAAAACTGTAATAGTTGGAGCAGGTAATATTGGGCAGGCAATTGCTAATTATACTGAGTTTAACCGACTAGGATTTGAGTTAAAGGGGATTTTTGATGTTAATCCAAAACTAATTGGATTAAAAATAAGAGATGTTGAAGTTAAAGATATTGATAGTCTTAATGATTTTTTAAGTAATTGTGAAGTTGATATTGCGGTTATATGCGTTCCAGGAGAAAATGCTCAAAAGGTTTGTGAGATAGTTGTAAAAAATGGGGTTAGTGGGATATGGAATTTTGCACCGGTAGATATTGAAACACCGGAAAATGTAACTGTAGAAAATGTTCATTTGAGTGAAAGTTTGTTAACTTTAACATATTTATTAAAGCAAAAAATATAATAAGCTCCTAAAAATAGAGTTTTTTTAAGAACTTCACTTTACCTTTGTGAAGTTTTTAATTATAATATAAACTAGAGTAATTTTAAATCTTGTCATTAAGTCTACCCAATAAATATTTTAAGATTTCCTCGGCTATATATATAATTAAAGAGGTGAAAGTAAATGTATAAAATTTTAAAGAGACGAGAACTCGCTCCTGATTTATATCTAATGGATATAGATGCACCTAGAGTAGCAAAATCAGCACAGCCAGGACAGTTTATTATTGTCAAGCTAGACGAAAAGGGAGAAAGGATTCCTTTAACGATTTGTGATTATGATAGGGAAAAAGGTTCTGTCACTATTGTATTCCAACAACTTGGTACATCAACAGTACAGATGGCCCATCTTCAAGAGGGTGACTACGTTAGCGATTTTGTAGGACCACTTGGACAACCTTCAGAATTTATTCATGAAGATATAGAAGAATTAAAAAAGAAGAAGATTATGTTTATTGCGGGTGGAGTTGGAACAGCACCAGTATTTCCACAAGTAAAATGGATGAAAGAACAAGGAATTGATGTTGATGTAATAATTGGTACAAAATCAAAATCAACATTGATTTTAGAAGAAGAAATGAAAGAATATGCTGGGGATTTGTATGTAGCAACAGATGATGGTTCTTATGGATTCCATGGTCTTGTTACAAACTTATTTAAAGAGCTGATAGATAACAAAGGAAAGAAATATGATCATGTAGTAGCAATAGGACCAATGATTATGATGAAATTTGTGTGTCTTATGACAAAAGAATACGACATACCTACAACAGTAAGTCTTAATCCAATTATGGTAGATGGTACAGGCATGTGTGGAGCTTGTAGAGTAAGTATAGGAAATGAAATTAAATTTGCGTGTGTAGATGGACCTGAATTTGATGGACACTTAGTTAATTTTGAAGAAGCTATGAGAAGACAAACTATGTATAAGACAGAAGAAGGAAGAAGTCAACTTAAGGTAGAAGAAGGAGATACACATCATCACAAGGGTGGCTGCGGTTGCGGAGGTGACAACTAATGGATAGAATGCATAAAATACCAGTAAGAGAACAAGATCCTAAGGTTAGAAGTAGAAATTTTGAAGAAGTATGTTATGGATATAATGAGGAAGAAGCTGTTGCAGAAGCACAAAGATGTTTGAATTGTAAAAATCCTAAGTGTGTAGGTGGGTGTCCAGTTTCAATAGATATACCGGGATTTATTGAACATGTAAAGAAAAATGAATTTGAAGAGGCTGCAAGAGTTATTGCCAAGTATAGTTCTTTGCCAGCTGTATGTGGAAGGGTTTGTCCACAAGAAAGCCAATGTGAAGAAAGATGCGTCCTTGGAATAAAAGGAGAACCTGTTTCAATAGGAAAGTTAGAAAGATTTGTAGCTGATTGGGCAAGAGAAAACAATATTGATTTATCTGAAAAGGAAGAAAGCAAAGGTAAAAAAGTAGCTGTAGTTGGTAGTGGGCCTGCTGGACTTACTTGCGCAGGAGATCTTGCTAAAAAAGGCTACGATGTAACTATATTTGAAGCACTTCATGAAGCCGGTGGTGTTTTAGTATATGGTATACCAGAGTTTAGATTACCAAAAGAAAAAGTTGTTAAAGCAGAAATAGAAAATATTAAAAAGCTTGGAGTTAAAATTGAAACAAACGTTATTATAGGAAAAACTACAACAATAGAAGAGTTGATAGAGGATGAAAATTTTGAATCTGTATTTGTAGGTTCAGGAGCAGGTCTTCCTAAATTCATGGGAATTCCTGGTGAGAATTTTAATGGAGTTTTTTCAGCTAATGAATATCTAACAAGAGTTAACCTTATGAAAGCTTATAAAGAAGACTACCAAACACCTGTAAAATCAGGTAAAAGAGTAGCCGTTATAGGTGGTGGAAATGTTGCTATGGATGCAGCAAGAACTGCCCTTAGATTAGGATCTCAATCTCATATAGTATATAGGAGATCAGAGCAAGAACTTCCAGCAAGATTAGAAGAAGTACATCATGCTAAAGAAGAAGGTTTAATCTTAGATATTTTAACAAATCCAGTGGAAATCTTAGCTGACAAAAATGGATGGGTTAGAGGTATGAAATGTATTAAAATGGAATTAGGAGAAGCTGATGCTAGTGGCAGAAGAAGACCAGTACCAATTGAAGGTTCAGAATTTGTAATGGATGTTGATACTGTTATAATGGCATTAGGCACAAGTCCAAACCCACTTATTTGTTCAACAACTAAAGGTTTAGAAGCTAACAAATGGAGATGTCTAGTGGCTGATGAGACAACAGGAAAAACAACTAAAGATAAAGTATATGCAGGTGGAGATGCCGTAACAGGTGCTGCTACTGTTATACTTGCTATGGGAGCTGGTAAAGCTGCTGCTAAAGCTATTGATGAGGAACTTAGTCAACAATAATTTAATATAAAAATTTACGAAAAAGAGAGTCTTTTAGGCTCTCTTTTTGTTATTTTATTTATTGAGAACACTAGAATATTATTGAATTTAAAACTTTGGCTAAGTTAATTAACTTTGTTCAAACAATAGCTAATAAGTAACAAGTATATAAAACAGAATAGTTAACAAAAGTTTAGGTATTAGCATATAGTATTATAGCCAACAATACCCTTTTTCAATACATAGGTAGGTGATATAGCACTTTTCTATGAAAACACACTAGATTATTTGGAGGGTAAAAATATGTTAACAGCATTAACAATAACTTTTAGAGAAGCTCTAGAGATGTTAATTATTCTTGTTCCTTTAATGATTTATGTTACTAAGATAGGAAAAGAAGAATTGAGTAAATATATTGTAATTGGTTCTTCAGCAGGTTTAGTTGTAAGTATAATATCTGGAATATTGATTATCAGTGGAATAAATTCACTTAGAGGATTATCGAAAGATATTTTCCTTGGTGGAACCATGGTGTTCATCGCTTTGCTTGTCTTGTATAACATCGCTTGGGTAGGAAAGATTGGGAAAACAGTTTCACTTAGTGTAGAAGATAATAATGAAGTGAAATTAGAGAAAATTAGTTTGTTTTTACTAGCTTTTGTTACAGTATTCAGGGAGAGTTTGGAGATTATACTTTTTTTAATCCCGCTTGCTAATTTAGGACCAATATCAATTATTTTAGGGGTATCAATAGGTGCGGTTATTTCTGTGATTGTTATGTATCTAATCTATAAGACATCTTTAAAATTGAGGATAAATTTAATTTTTAATGTATTAACTGTTTTTTTGATTTTAATTGGAGGACATTTATTTGGAGAGGGAATAGATATATTTGTAGAGGGTGAGGATGTAGAAATGGCAGCATCACTTATTTATATTATTCCACTTTTAATAATTTTCATAAAGAAACAATTGAAAAATCTAGTTAAAAAAAATTAAATAATAAATCATATATTATTAAAAATAAGGATTTTTTATTCATAAAATCCTTATTTTTTTATGTTATAATTTATCATAATAGTGAAGAATATATAAAATGAGGCTCTGCTAAAAAAAGAAGTGAACATTGCCAATTGTTATTTACGCTAAAGTAATTTACTTAACAAAAGTTTTGATATCAACAAGATTATAAAACACAGACTAATAAAATATCGAGAGAGAGTGTGAGAATATGGATTTTAATTATATTGAGAATATTGATAATGTTATTATTATAAAGGATGTAAGAAGTTTTAATTTAAAGCATGTATTTGAATGTGGGCAATGTTTTAGATGGGATAAAACTGATGAAGGTACCTACATAGGGGTAGCATATGATAGAGTAATCGAAGTTGAGAAAAAAGATGGGGATATTTATATATATAATACAAATGAAAAAGATTTTGAAGAGATTTGGGTTAAATACTTTGATTTATACAGAGATTACGGAACGATAAAAGAATTACTAAGTAAAGATGAAATATTAAAAAAGTCTGTTGAATTTGGTGATGGCATAAGAATTTTAAATCAAGAGCCTTTTGAAATTATTATATCTTTTATAATTTCTGCTAATAATAGAATTCCTATGATAAAAAAAGTGATAAATAATATTAGCACTAAATGGGGTAAACCTATAGAGTATAAAGGGCACGTTTATTATACATTTCCTTCTCTTTTAGACCTAAAAGATAGTACTGTAGATGATTTTAAAAGCTGTAGTGCTGGATTTAGAGCAAAATATATAAAGTCAACCTTGTTAAAATTAAAAAATAGCGTTGTAGATATTGATTATATGCTGACATTAGAGGATAATGATTGTTTTAAAGAGTTACAAAAACTAGATGGGATTGGACCAAAAGTTGCTGATTGTATTATGTTCTTTTCATTGGATAAAACGACTGCTTTTCCTGTAGATGTATGGGTAAAGAGAGCGATGCAATATTTCTATTTAGCTCCAGAAATATCATTACCTAAAATAAGACAATTCAGCATAGAAAAATTTGGAAAACTATCAGGTTTTGCTCAGCAATATTTATTTTACTACGCAAGAGAAAACAATATAAAAGTATAATAACTTTCAATCAAGGATGATTTTATTATTCAAAATTGCAAATTGCTAATTATTTTTTAAAAAGCATTGCTAATTATGTTTTAAAATATAGTCAAATAATAAAACAAAATTAAGGTGATTATATGATTAAATTACTAAAAGAAAAAATAATTGAATATAAAGTATATATTGTTCTTATAGCTTTAGCACTATTTTTACTAATATCAGGTTATGAATACTATGAAAAGTATATATATTTTTTTAAGGATCCTATCAAAATAAATGATTTTGTCTTAAGATATGGAAAACTTGGATTTATAGTATTTCTTGCATTACAAATATCGCAGGTAATAGTATTTTTTATTCCTGGTGAAATAATTCAAATTGCAGGTGGTTTTATTTATGGAAGTGTGATCGGAGGTTTATTATCTTTGATTGGTATAACCATAGGGAGTGTACTTATTTATGGTATATCAAGAAAATTTGGAAGACCATTTGTAGAAAAAATTATTTCAGAGAAACATTTAACTAATTTTGAAAAAATATTAGAAATAGGGAGTAAGAAATATATTATATTCCTTTTCTATGTAATACCTGGAATGCCAAAGGATATAATGGGTTATTTTTGTGGTATTTCCAAAGTGAAATTTAAAGATTATATATTCTATTCCACTATGGGTAGGCTTCCTGGGATTTTTATATCAGCTTACTTTGGTGACAGTTTGTTAGATGGAAGACACACCTCTCTAATTGTAATAGCTGTTGTGATGAGTTTACTGTTTCTAATAGGGTTATTAAGAGGTGATAGAATAATTAAATCAATGACTCATGATACGACTAAAAATAAATAGCTAAATTAGATATTTATTTTTAGCTATTTATTAATATTTTTATAGAGTACATTACATAATATACTAGACAATATAAGAAATATAACAATAACACCAAGGGAATGGAAAAAGAATTCTTCAGGAAGTATTGTAATTATAGGATCATAAATAGGATTAAATATCCAGTAATCGTTGCTGAATAAGATTTCATGAAATATGGTAAAACTATAGTCAAAATTAATTAAAAAGGGTATTAAAGTTGCAAGAGGCAGTATTATTAATAAATATGTAGTATAACGTAGAAATTTAAAATTTTTCTTTTTAAGAGCATATAGTACAAGGAAAACTAATAGAATTAAGAGTATGTACATTAGATTGTCCATAAAATTGAATACCTTTTTTACATCTTCAAAGTGAATTTTTCCTTGCTCAGAATAATTAAGTGAAGGTAAATTAAATTCAGTGTTTTTATGAGAAGCTACAAAATCTACTATATAGTTGTAATTCGTTTTGATTTCATTTTCTGAATAACCAGAGTTTTCACTTATATTAAGATAGGATATATCAAAATAATAAAGAGATTTAAAATTTAATGTGAATTTAGCACTGAAACTTATTAATATAAAACTAAGGATAAATGCTGTTACGATAGTAAAAAAATTTTGTTTGTAATTAGCTATATTGCCCATTATATCACCTCTAATAATATATTTTTAACAAAAGAATAGTTAATTATAACATAGAATTTAATATATGTTTTACTAAGATTTCATTAAAATGAGAGTAAAATAAAGTAATAAGATGATTTTACGAGATAAGGAAAGATAACTTAAAATATTAGCTGTTTTTAGAGTTATTAGTTAATGTATGGAATTTGATATTAAATTTACTATAAATTAATATTATATTTGTTAGCACTCGTTTTACTAGAGTGCTAACAAACATTCCTATTTATTACATAAGGAGGGTTTATAATGAATATTAGACCATTAGGTGATAGGGTAGTAATTAAAAAATTAGAAGCGGAAGAAACTACAAAGAGTGGTATCGTACTTTTAAGTTCAGCTCAAGAAAAACCACAAGAAGCAGAAGTTGTTGCTGTAGGACCGGGTGGAATTGTTGAAGGAAAAGAAATTGTAATGGAAGTGAAAATTGGCGATAGAATTTTGTATTCTAAATACGCTGGAACAGAAGTTAAAGTAAATGGTGAAGAATATATCATTGTTAAACAAAATGATATTTTAGCTATTGTTGAATAATTGATAGTTTAATTGAGGAGGAATTGAAAATGGCTAAAAGCATTAAATTTGGTGAAGACGCTAGAAGATCTATGCAAGTTGGTGTTGATACACTAGCTAATACTGTAAAAGTTACATTAGGACCAAAAGGTAGAAATGTTGTTTTAGACAAAAAATTTGGAGCACCATTAATTACTAATGATGGTGTTAGTATTGCAAGAGAAATAGAGTTAGAAGATCCATATGAAAATATGGGAGCTCAATTAGTTAAAGAAGTTGCCACTAAAACTAATGATGTAGCTGGTGACGGTACTACAACTGCAACATTACTTGCTCAAGCTATTATAAGAGAAGGTTTGAAGAATGTTACAGCTGGTGCTAATCCAATGCTTATAAGACAAGGAATTATGATGGCTGTAGAAAAAGCTGTTGGAGAAATTAAGAATATTTCTAAACCAGTTAATGGCAAAGAAGATATTGCAAGGGTTGCTGCAATTTCAGCTTCTGACGAAACTATAGGTAAATTAATTGCTGATGCTATGGAAAAAGTAGGTAATGAAGGTGTTATTACTGTAGAAGAATCAAAATCTATGATAACTGAATTAGACGTAGTTGAAGGAATGCAATTTGATAGAGGTTATATAAGTCCATACATGGTAACTGATACTGAGAAAATGGAAGCTTCTTTAGATAATGCAGTGATTTTGCTTACAGACAAGAAGGTTAGTAATTTCCAAGATTTATTGCCATTATTAGAGCAAATAGTTCAATCAGGCAAGAAGTTATTAATAATTGCTGAAGATGTTGAAGGAGACGCTTTAGCTAATATTATTGTAAATAGAATCAGAGGTACTTTTGTATCAGTAGCTGTTAAAGCCCCTGGTTTTGGCGACAGAAGAAAAGAAATGTTAAAGGATATTGCAATATTAACAGGCGGAGAAGTTATCTCAGAAGAAGTAGGATTAGAATTAAAAGACGTTACTATGGATATGCTTGGTACTGCAGATAGTATAAAAATAACAAAAGAGACAACTACTATTGTTAATGGTAAGGGAAATAAAGGAGCTATTTCTGATAGAGTTGGACAAATAAGAAATCAAATAGAGGCTTCTACTTCTGAATTTGACAAAGAAAAATTGCAAGAAAGACTTGCTAAATTGTCTGGTGGTGTTGCAGTAATTAAAGTGGGTGCTGCTACAGAAACAGAAATGAAAGAAAGAAAATTAAGAATAGAAGATGCTTTAGCTGCTACAAAAGCTGCTGTAGAAGAAGGAATTGTTCCAGGTGGTGGTACTGCTTATGTAAATACTATTCCTGTTGTGGAAGAATTAGATTCTGATGAAGCAGATGTTAAAGTAGGTATTGAAATAATTAAGAGAGCTTTAGAAGAACCAGTAAGACAAATAGCTGATAATGCTGGATTAGAAGGTTCAGTGATCATAGAAAAAGTTAAAAACAGTAAAGTAGGTATAGGTTTTGACGCTCGTCGTGAAGAATATGTAAATATGATCGAAAGAGGAATTGTTGACCCAACTAAGGTAACAAGATCAGCTCTTCAAAATGCCGCTTCAGTTGCCGCAACATTCTTAACAACTGAATGTGTTGTTGCTGACATTCCTGAGAAAGAATCACCAATGCCAGGTGGACCAGGAATGGGAATGGATGGAATGTATTAATCGAAATAGAAAAAAGCTTTTGCATATTGCAAGAGCTTTTTTATTATTAGAAACTTATAATATGTTAACTTTTTGATGAAATAAGATTTTTCATTATTATTCGAAATTTTTAAAATTAATGGCAGACTTTCTCCAATTTCACATTAGATATAGTTCATCACATATTTTTTATTATATATGCACTTTTCTTTACTTTTTTCACCTCTTTTTTTATATGGCTCATTTCTTGAGAAATTTCTTGAGCATTGATGTAATTTGAAAAAAATCCACATAGTACCGATATGGATATGGTTGTTAAAGGCATTTTTATTAAGTCACCATTTCTATTAGTAGATTTATAATATTTATTCGCTATATCTTCATTGGTAAAGAAATTAACTATACTAGTATCAAAATACGTAATTAATGATTCACAAAAATTATTAACTTTTTCAATTTCATAAGGAAAAATAACTATGAAATCATCGCCACCGATGTGCCCTGAAAATTGAGTGTCTATGAATAACTCATTCAGTTTATTTTGAATAGCTGTTGCTGTGAATATAATGATATCATCACCAATTTCGAAACCATAAGTGTCATTAAAAGATTTGAAATTATCAATATCTATATACAAAACAGCATGCTTAACGTTAGACAGAATTAATTTATTTAAGTGATTTTCAATAAGATTATTACCAGGTAATCCTGTAAGTGGATTTAATTCTTTGGCAATAGACCTTTCTACTTCAGTTTTGTATAGTAATAGATTTTTAATAGTAACGAGACCACAATAGTAATTGTCTTTAGTTACTATTACACAATCGTAGATATGGTTAGAACTTCTTTCCATTGCAAGTTGTGCTACTTCATTTATATCAGAATAAAAGTCTACGATTAATGGTCTCTTATCCATAAGCAAAGATATTGGTCTTTCAGAAAATACAGAATATCCGTATTTCATTGCTAATTTACTGTCTAATGTGCTTTTCATAACTAAACCAACAGGAAGTTTGTTCTCGATTATTGTAACCCCCTTGGTTTCAGTCATAACAAGATATTCCTGGATTTCTTTACATAGCGTTTTTGATTCAAAAACTTTTATATTCTCTGATAGTTCTCCGATATATAATTTTCTTTTATTATGGTCAAGTACATCAACGTTGTTACATTTTTTTATATAAAGCTGGATATTTTCTTTTATACAGTGAATATTAGGACTAGGTTTTTGTATGAAATAACCTTGACCATAATCAACACCTAATTTTATTAGATGATATAATTCTTCTTTCGTTTCTATTCCTTCGGCAATAGTTTTCATATTAGTTGAATTGCAAAAGGATACTAGAGATTTTATTAAGGCGCTTTTTATAGAGTCTTTATGAATATTTCTGATTAAGTCCATATCTATTTTAACAAAATGAGGTTTAGTTTTTGATAGAGTTTTCAAACCTGAATAACCAGCTCCAACATCGTCTAATGCTATTCTGTAGCCTTGATTTTTATAATTAATTATTACTTTATTAAAGCTGCAATAATCATCAATTGCAGTCCTTTCAGTTATTTCAAATATAATTAATTCAGGGGATATATTATGGTTTATTAAATATTCTTTAGTAAATCCTTCAATGAAAGATTTATCATTTATAATTAAAGGATCTACATTTAGAAATAGAAATTCAGATAAGTTTAATTCTTTGTATTTTTCTAATGTTTTTATTCTGCATAGTGATTCTAAATCCCATAGCCTTTTATTTTGTTTTGCATAAGAAAAGAGAATTTCAGGGTTTTGAATAGATGAATCAGAACATGTCCTTGATAAGGCTTCATATCCGAAAGTATTTCCGTTTTTTAAAGATACTATTGGTTGTAAAACAATATTTATTTTTTTGTTTTCTATAATATTATTTAATTCCTTAATCATAAATAGAAGGCTCCTTTTGAACTATAGTATAATTATTTATTTATATGTAAAGAGATTAAGAGATTGTGCATAGGTAAATAAAGTTTTTAGCTGTATATATTTAGTATACTAAAAAAATAAGAGGAATTATATTTAGATATGTTAAGTGTATGTTAATTTGTAAATTGGCACAGGGAATATAATTTTCATAAAGAAAGAGGTTATTTGTTATTAATATTTATGAAAAAAACCAGAAAAGCATATAAAACCATATATGCAACTAAAAAAGCATTTTGAATTATAAAATGAATTTTATAATTCAAAAAAAATAATACTATTGCTTTATTCAAAGATAAAAATTAGATATTAAGTTAAAAAACTCTATGAATTATAGAAATGCAGTGTATGCAAAAGCTATTATTAAAAAAAATATGCAAGATTTTTATCAAATCTCAGAAATATCGATTGACAAAATTAGTGTTTTAAAATAGAATATTAAATAATATAAATACGAAGTAATCACTTGTATATACCTTGAATTGGCAAGGAGTATCTACCAGAAACCGTAATTTCTGACTATAAGTGAAATTTTTGCTATAGCATTAATTTCATTTATTGGGATTGGTGTTTTTTTGTTGTATTTAGGAAAATTCAAAAAAGTAAAGAGAATTATAATAATAGGAAACGAAAGGATGGGTTAACTATGGCTATAATATGGAAACAAGCATATACCTTTGATGATGTATTATTGGTACCTAACAAATCGGAGGTTTTGCCAAATGATGTTACTTTAAAAACTAAACTTACTAAGAAAATCTCATTGAGTATACCACTTATGAGTGCGAGCATGGATACAGTTACAGGCTCTAGAATGGCAATAGCTATGGCTAGAGAAGGTGGTATTGGTATTATCCATAAAAATATGAGCATAGATAGACAAGCAGCAGAAGTAGACAGAGTTAAAAGACAAGAAAATGGCGTTATTACAAATCCTTTTTCGTTAGCTCCTGACAATTCCATTAAAGAAGCACTACAACTTATGAAAAGATTTAGAATATCTGGAGTTCCTGTATGTATTGAGGGCAAATTAGTAGGTATAATTACAAATAGAGATATAATATTTGAAACAGATTATTCAAGAAGAATAGATAGTGTAATGACTAAAGATAATCTTGTTACGGCTTCTGAACATACAACTTTAGATGAAGCTAAAAACATATTGAAAGAACATAGAATAGAAAAACTTCCTTTGGTAGATGAAGATTTTATGTTAAAAGGATTAATAACAATAAAAGATATTGAAAAAGTTAGAAAATTCCCAAATGCAGCAAAAGACTCAAGAGGAAGATTGCTTTGTGGTGCTGCAGTAGGTGTAACAGGGGATATGATGGAGAGAGTAGATGCACTAGTAAAAGTTGAAGTAGATGTGATTACTATTGATACTGCACATGGTCATTCATTTGGAGTTATAAATGCAGTAAGATTAGTTAAAGAAAAATATCCGGAACTTCAAGTAATAGCTGGAAATATTGCAACTGCTGAAGCAACTAAAGAGCTTATTGAAGCAGGAGCAGATTGCGTGAAGGTAGGAATCGGACCTGGATCTATTTGTACAACTAGAGTTGTAGCTGGAGTAGGGGTTCCTCAACTTACAGCAGTTATGGATTGTGTAGAGGAAGCTAATAAATACGGAATACCAGTTATTGCAGATGGCGGTGTTAAGTATTCAGGAGATGTAGTTAAAGCTTTAGCAGCAGGAGCAAAAGTTGTTATGATGGGTTCATTACTTGCTGGTTGTGAAGAAGCTCCTGGTGAGAAGGAAATTTACCAAGGGAGAAGCTATAAAGTATACAGAGGAATGGGTTCATTAGCAGCAATGGCTGATGGAAGTAAAGATAGATATTTCCAAGAAAATAATAAAAAATTAGTTCCTGAAGGTGTAGAAGGAAGAGTTCCATATAAGGGCGAAGTTGCAGATACTTTATTCCAACTTATGGGTGGTATTAGATCTGGCATGGGATATTTAGGAGCTCCTACTTTAGAAGATTTATTCCAAAATGCTAGATTTGTTACTCAAACAGCATCAGGACTAAGAGAAAGTCATCCTCATGATATTTCAATTACTAAAGAGGCACCTAATTATAGTGTGAATGCGTAGAAGATACAATGCACGATGCACAATGCACAATGCACAATTAAGGATGATTTTGCTTGCGCAAAATCTGTAAATTAATAAAAACGAATAAAAATATAAAAACAAATTAAAATAAATGAAGAACAAATAAAAATTAATAGAAATAGATAAAAAATAATTTACTTGTTGTTTGTTATTAGTGGATATTGATTTATAATAGAATTTGTAGGTTAGATGTATTATATGAAAAATGGAGCGTAAAGTTCCATTTTTCATTGCTAGGAAAATTAAGATTAAATAATTAGGAAACAAAATTTTGTCATACGGAGGCACATATGAAAAACGAATTAGTTTTGGTTATAGATTTTGGTGGACAGTATAATCAGCTTATAGCAAGAAGGGTAAGAGAACATAATGTTTATTGTGAAATTCTACCTTATGATGTAGAAATAGAAAGGATTAAAGAAAAGAATCCTAAAGGTATAATATTCACAGGGGGACCTAGTTCTGTTTATGGTGAAGGAACGCCTAAAATAGATGAAGAGATTTTTGAATTAGATATTCCTATTTTGGGTATTTGCTATGGTCATCAATTTGCAG
The DNA here is from genome assembly GCF_054819755.1 of Clostridium sp. DL1XJH146. NCBI lineage: Bacteria > Bacillati > Bacillota > Clostridia > Eubacteriales > Clostridiaceae > Clostridium > Clostridium sp. DL1XJH146. The sequence continues at coordinate 36,093 of NZ_JBTVVN010000023.1, read as the reverse complement.
CATATGCTTTAGGTGGTAAAGTAGAGAGTCCTGATATAAGAGAGTACGGAAAAAAAGAAGTTGAATTAAATGTAGATTCATTATTATTTGAAGGTTTAAAAGAAAAAGACCAATCTTGGATGAGTCATACTGATTATGTGTCAGAGGTTCCAGAAAACTTTAAAATTATAGCTAAAACTGACCAATGTCCTGTAGCAGCTATGGCAAATGAAGATAAGAAAATCTATGGTGTTCAGTTCCACCCAGAAGTTGAACATACTTTATTTGGACAAAAAATGTTAGGAAATTTCTTATTTAGAATATGTGAATTAAAAGGTGATTGGTCAATGTCGTCTTTTGCAGAAGAGAAGATAGAACAGATTAAAAAATTAGTTGGAGATAAAAAAGTACTTTGTGCTTTATCAGGTGGAGTAGATTCATCTGTAGCAGCTGTTTTGGTGCACAAAGCTATAGGTAAAAATCTTACTTGTGTTTTCGTTGATCATGGTTTACTTAGAAAAGATGAAGGCGATCAAGTGGAAACAATATTTAAAAAACAATTTGATATGAATTTAATTAGAGTAAATGCTCAAGATAGATTTTTAGGAAAACTTAAAGGTGTAAGTGACCCAGAGAAGAAAAGAAAAATAATAGGTGAAGAGTTCATAAGATTATTTGAAGAAGAAGCAAATAAACTAGGAGAAATTGATTACCTAGTTCAAGGTACAATTTATCCAGATGTAGTTGAAAGTGGAACAAAAACTTCAGCTACAATTAAGAGTCACCACAATGTAGGTGGACTTCCAGAAGATATGGATTTTGAACTTATTGAGCCTTTGAGAGAATTGTTTAAAGATGAAGTAAGAGCTGTAGGAGAAGAAGTTGGCATTCCACATAAATTAGTATGGAGACAGCCGTTCCCAGGTCCAGGATTGGCTATAAGAGTCCTTGGAGAGATTACTGATGAGAAACTAGAATTAGTAAGAGAAGCAGATGCAATATTTAGAGATGAAATTGCGTTGGCTGGTTTAGACGAAGCTATTTGGCAATACTTTGCATGTCTACCAAACATCCAATCAGTTGGAGTTATGGGTGACGAAAGAACATACTGCCACACAGTGGCTTTAAGAGCTGTAACATCTTCAGATGCAATGACTTCTGATTGGGCAAGAATCCCTTATGAAGTTCTTGACCAAGTATCAAGAAGAATAGTAAATGAAGTTAAAGGTGTAAATAGAATAGTTTATGATATAACTAGTAAACCACCTTCTACTATTGAGTGGGAATAAAGCTGGAATATATGTAAGGGAATCTCCAAAATAGGTTCCCTTTTTTAACGTTCAATTTTATTTTCTACAAACGATATTTTGAGCGTGCAATTTAAGAGAGCCGCAACCGCTGTCTTACATTAGAAGATTCTAAAGAAGCCTTATTAATCACAATTAGTTTTGGTTTTAGGTTTATTTTAGGTTCGTAGACTATTGTGTATTTAAGGCAAGAAATACATAGGGTATTTCAAAAAGCTTAATGATTATAAGAATGCGAACAAGAAGAATTAAAGACCCAGTTGAAGGCCTTGATAGAGGGGCGGATGATTGTTTGACGAAGTCTTTTGCCGTTGATGAGCTTTTTGCTAGAATAAGAACGATGACACGCAGAAAAAGTGACGGAAGAGCGGAGAAGCATATTGTATTAGGGAATGTTAAACTTGACCTAGTTAATAGTAAGATTTTTTTAGAAGGTGGAAGTGAGTTTCTTGGCAATAAGGAATTCCAGATGATGGAGTTTTTTATAAACAATAAAGAATATTTTGTTTCGGCAGATGGGCTGGTTGAGCGTATTTAGGGATATGACAATGATGTGGATATGTCGGTTGTAAGGGTTAATATTTCTGATTTACGAAAAAGCTTAGAAAAATCGGTGCAAATACTCAGATAAATCGGTGCAAATACTCAGATAAATGCCAAAAGAAATACTGGGTATAGGTTGGTGTTAATTGATGATTAAAAAAATGGAAAGACGGTTTACAATTGTAGCGATATCAGTGATAAGTTTGGTATTGTTTTTTCTTGTATTAGCAGTTCAGATGATTAGCAGTCAGGTTAATATTAGAAAGGCTGATGTTATTCTTAGTTCGATTGCTGAAGAAAGTTCGGATGTGATTTTGGGCAATATGGGATTTATGGATAGGGATTCGATTAGGACTTTTTCAGTTATGATTTCTAAGAAAGGTAATTCTGAGAACTTTGAAACTAGAGTAATGGATTTTGTTGAAGAAGATGTTGCTATGGCTATGTAAAGGATGCTGTTTATGGGTTTGAACCGGCATTGGTTGCTTATGGTAAGGAATTACAGACTGATATTGCAGAAGGGATTAGAATTGATGGGGATTATGATGCCATTTAGAAGCTTATGTCCATATTGCTGGATAATTCATTAAACTATATTGATGAAGGTAGTCACAGTGAGTATTTTGAAAGATTTTACAGAGTGGATAAATCTAGAAATAGTAAGACTGGTGGCTTTGGTATTGGGCTGGAGGTTGATAAGTCTATTGTTGAGCAGCATAATGGGATAATTGACGCTTATAGTCCGGATTGTGGGAGGATTGTTTTTAAAATTGAGGTTTAGGTTGGCAGGCAAAAAGCAATAAAAAGTCAAAAAAAATAGAAGATTTGTTAAAAAACAATAAAAAAATACAATATATAGTGTGTTTTTATTTGGATTTGAATAATGTGTGTGATATAATAAAAAATATATAGATAATGTAAAATGAGATAATAATGACCTTTTAATAAAATTGAAAATATAATAAAAATATTAGAAAGATTGGAGGGTATTGACATGGCTGAAAACTACAAAGAAATAATAGATAATATAGCAGATGTGATATACATTTATAATATAAAGAAAAATAAATGGACATATATGAGTGCATCAATTTTATATTTAACAGGATTCACAATTGATGAAGTAATCAAGAAAAACATTCAAGAGTTATTAACTTATGATTCAATGAGTGATTACTTGAAAAAGAAAATGATTACAGTCAAAGAATTCGAAGAAGATAGATCTAAAAATGTCAATACTTTTGTATATAAGTTGATTTGTAAAGATGGCAATAGTATTTGGGTTGAGATGTTAGAGAAATACAAGTACAATGCTAACGGTGATTTAGAAGCATTTGGTACGATGAAAAATTGTGAAAAAAGAAAAAATGCTGAGGAAAGTATTTCTAGAAGTGAAAAAAGATTTAGAGAGCTATTTGATAGAGCACCACTTGGTTATCAATCACTGAATAGTGATGGTAAATTTATTACAGTAAATGAACAATGGTGTAATATACTTGGATATAAAAAAGAGGAGGTAATCGGCAAGAGGTTTAGTGATTTTTTGTCACCGAATTACCAAGAAAAATTTAAAGTTAGATTCCCATTATTTAAATCTAAAGGATATATTCACAGTGAATTTGAAATGTATCATAAGAATGGAGAAAGAATATTCATCGCTTTTGACGGTAAAATAGGCGTAGATGAAAGTGATAATTTCAAACAAACCCATTGCATCTTAAAAGACATTACTACTGAGAAAAGATTGGAGAATGAGTTAGCACAGAATAGAGATTTATTAAATTCATTGCTGGATAATACTACGGATGCGATATATATTAAGGATATAGAAGGTAAATATTTGCTTATTAATAAAGCCGGTGAAAAACTAATGGGCAAATCTTCAACAGAAATTATTGGTAAAGATGACGCATCTATAATCACATTTAAAGAGGAAAAAGCAATAGTGGAAACTGACAGACAAGTACTTGAAAGCTATAGCACTATTACTTTTGAAGAACAAATTACTAATAAAAAAGGTGAGTTAATTACTTTTTTAAGTACAAAAGGTCCAGTTTTCAATACAAATAATGAACTTATAGGATTGTTTGGAATAGCAAGAGATATTTCTGAACGCAAAAAAGCTGAACAAAAATTAATTCATCTTAGCTATTATGATCAACTCACAGGTTTGCATAATCGGAGATTTTACGAAGAGGAATTAGCTAGACTTAACGATAACAAAAATTTGCCAATAGCCTTAATAATGGCAGATGTAAATGGTTTAAAATTTACAAATGATGCTTTTGGACACCAAGAAGGTGATTTTCTACTTAAAACAATTGGAGAAATACTTAAAAGAGAGTGTCCTTCTGATGAAATGATTTTTAGAATTGGCGGAGATGAATTTGTAATCATTCTACCTAAGACTACAGCTATAGAGGCTAAAAGTCTAATTGATAGAATTAATACAGTCGTTATGAATACATTGTCATTAAAAGTTATATCTTCACTATCAATTGGATATGCTTTAAAAGAAAATCCATCCGATAATATGAATGACGTGTTTAAAGAAGCAGAAAATGATATGTATAGACAAAAACTTACAGAGAAATTGAGCAGTAGAAGCAAGACAATAGATTTAATGATGAATTCATTATATGAAAAAAACAACAGGGAAATGCTTCACTCGAATAGAGTAGCTTCAATATGTGAAGTAATTGCAATGAATATGAATTTTGATCAAATAGAGATTAAACAGATTAGAACTGCAGGACTTGTACATGATATTGGTAAAATAGGTATTAGAAACACTATTTTGGATAAAACAGAAAAACTTAATACTGATGAATGGGAAGAAATCAAAAAACATTGTGAAGTAGGGTTTAGAATACTTAATACTGTAGATGAGTTTTCGGAAATAGCTAAGTACGTACTATCTCATCAAGAGAGATGGGATGGGAAAGGGTATCCTCAAGGGCTCAAAGGAAAAGAAATACCAATACAATCAAGAATTATTGCAGTGGCTGATGCATTTGATGCAATGTCTTCCGACAGGCCATATCGTTTGGCTATGAATAAAGAGGATGCAATTTTAGAGCTTAAGAAATGCGCAGGAGAACAATTTGATTCGGATATAGTAGATATATTTGTAGAAAAAGTAATAGAAAAATTAGGGTAATTTTATATGATTAGAAGGCTTTTCAACATTAGTTGAAAAGCTTTTTTGTTTCTCCGTATTTAACAGGTAAAAGGTATTAATAAGATACTAGATATCCATTAGAAACTATACCACTTTTAAGTGCCTTCTTCACTGATATTACTACTTATAGTAATATGAAAGTGTAATTAGTAGGGCTATTATAGAATAAATAAAATTGATAAAGGCAGGAGAAAAATAGTATGAAAAAATTAACGTCAATTGTATTAATGGGGTTATTAACGATTTCTTTGTTAGCAGGATGCAGTGCATATAATAATAGTGATGAGAATGTCTTAAAGGTAGGTATAGACTTAAAGTATCCTCCATTTATGTATCTTGATGATGATGGAAATCCAGCTGGATTGGAAACTGATTTAGCTTATGCTCTTGGAGAATATATCGGTCAGGAAGTGGAAATAGTAAATACAGACTTTCCAATGTTGATTCCTTCGTTGGAAACTGGAGAAACAGATATAATAATTAGTGACATGACTGTAAATGAGGAAAGAAAAGAAAAAGTTGATTTTTCGGAAGGGTATCGTTATGGAAGAACTTTAGCTTTAGTAAATAAGGAATTTTATGATAAAAATAATATTTCAGATGATATGACAGCAGATGATTTTTTTAATTTAGAGGGAATGAATGCAATAGGTCTATCAGGTACTATCTCAGTTAGTATTCCACAAAACTATGGGGTGGAGGTAACTGAAGTTACAGAAATCGCATCCGGTATAATGGAAGTAACATCTGGCAATTACAATGTTTTAGTAGGAGCTAATACAGTTATTGGTGATCATGCTGCAAACAAAGAAACAACAGAAATATATTTTGGAATTCCAGAATATTTTACTTCAGCATTTGCAGTTAAAAAAGGAAATACAGAATTATTAGAAAAAGCAAATGAATTTATAGCTACACTTTATGAAGACGGCGGCTTATATGAAGAGCTTGCAGATAAATACGATGATGAAGTTGGAGAATTTCTTAAAGATGAATCACTAGGTCTTGAATATATTGTTAATAAACCGGAATAATAGATTTTAAAAAATATAAAACAGCAGAAAAAAAATTCTGCTGTTTTAATTGCTTGAAAGTTAATGAATTAATAAAGTCAGTAGATACTAATATAGAGAAATCAGCCCCAGAAGAAGCTTGCATTCAACATAATTGAGAACGGAGGTTTAAATGGAGATTTATAGGAAAGACATACATAAAAATGGGAAGATAAAATCGGAGAATTCTTCAGAACAAAATCATCCAAGTTCAAATACAGAGCTAGTAGATCATAATAAGGATAGTATTAAAAGTACAAATAAAAAGAATAGAGTTAGAGGTAGTAATTTGATTCAAAAAATATTAGCTTACGCTATTGTAATTATAGGATTTGGAATTATTTTATGTTCGGCAACTGATAACTTGAGATATGATTTAATACTAAAAGAAAGAAATTTACTCCTCAGTGCTTTATATACAACTTTGTGGGTAAGTATGGTAACGTTAATAATTAGTATGGTAACGGGTTTTATGTTTTATATATGTATGAACAGTAAGAATGTATTTCTAAAAACATTTACTAATTTAATGAAAGAAATAGTTATGGGTACACCATTATTAGTTATGATATTTTTAGTTGTTTATGTTTTAGGAATAAGAGTAGGTGTAAATGATAAGTTATCACTTGGAATAATGGCTCTAACTTTTTATATGACCCCATATATTGCTAATGCTTATGAGACTGCTAGTGCAGTAGTTGATGAAGATCAATATATGGTAATGGATTTGTATCATTTTAATGGATGGCAAAAATATAGATATATAATTATTCCGCAAATGATTAAGCCTTTAATTCCATCTGTGATAAATAATTTATCTAGTATAATTAAAGGATCAGCTCTACTAAAGATAGTATCTGTTTCGGAAATATCTTATATAATAACTGTTATTTCAAATAAAAGCTATGCTGCAATTGAAGGTTATTTAGTAATGTGGGTTATGTATTTAATTGTCACAATACCACTTTCATTACTTGCTAGTTATGTTGGAAGGAGATACTCAGTATGAAAATAGAACTTAAAAATGTTCATAAACTATATGATGAAAAGTTAATATTAAAAAACTTGAATATAAATATTTCAAATATAACTGCTTTAGGAATTATTGGAGAATCAGGTTGTGGAAAGTCAACACTTTTGCGTCAGCTATCAGGAATAGAAGAGATTAGTGAAGGCAAAATCACAGTGAATGATGTTATATTAGAAGAAAAAAGCTTAAAAGAATATCATGAAAAAATAGGATATGTATTTCAAAAGCACAATCTGTTTCCGCATTTATCAATAAGGGAAAATATTTTATTGATATTAGAAAAGATAAAGAAGATGGATAAAGAAGAGGCTCAAAAAAGATGTAATGAAGTATTACAAGAATTTCATCTTACTGATATAGCAAATCAAAATCCTAACAAGGTATCAGGGGGACAGGCTCAAAGAGCGTCAATAGCAAGAGCCTTTGCTACAAATCCAGAGTTGATATTTTTAGATGAACCAACTGCAGCACTAGACCCAATTCTTACAAAAGAAGTTTTAGATTCAGTAAAAATACTGAAAGATAAGGGCAGTGAATTTATATTTGTTACTCATGAAATGGAGTTTTTAAAAAAATTTGCTGATTATTTTATATTTATGGATAAGGGCGAAATTGTGGAATACGGATATATGGATATTTTAAAAAATCCATCAACTGAAAAATTAAAAAAATTTATTAAACAATAGGAGAGAAAAATTATGTTAAATACAAAGGAAATATTCGAAAAATTTGAAAAACTAAGTGCATATACTTTTGCAACTTTGGATGGGGAATATCCTGAAACGAGGATAGCTCACTTTTTGACTTATGATGATGAAGGATTGTATTTTCAAACTATGAAAGTAAAGCCTTTTTATCGTCAATTAAAAGAAACAAATAAACTTGCGGCATGCTCACTAGTTGCAGATAGCGTAGCAGCGGTTCATGATGAAAATGGACTACCAGACTTTCCAGAGGGCTTTTTTATTAAGGTAAGTGGTGATGTTCGAGAATTATCATTAGAAGAATTGACAAAAAAAGCAGAAAAGCATTCGAAGTTTGTACCATTAATGAATGATATAGAGAGATACCCAACTATGACAACTTTTGTATTGTACAAATATAAAGGTGAATTATATGATTATGATTTTGAAAAGAAAAATCGTGACCATAAATTAGAACGCCAACGTTTTTCTTTTGGGGGTATGGAGCAAATAGACCCTGGATTTATAATTGATAAAGATAAATGTATAGCTTGTGATAGCTGCTTTAAAGTTTGTACTTTTAATGCAATTATACCTGGAGAAAAGTATTCAATAAATAGCAATCGTTGCGATGAATGTGGCTCTTGTTACACTGTATGTCCAGTCAATGCTGTTATAGCAAAAACACCAATGGAAGAAGAAGATAGAAAAGAAACAGGGAAGAAGATACGAAAATATATGAGCAATAAAAAATAATAATTAACAATTAGCAATTTGCAATTAGTAATTACGAATGAAAATCAACATCAATTGCAAATTGACCATTGGTAATTATCTTTCGAAAAGTATTATAGTGCATTTTTTTCTTTAAATTCTGCACCCCAAATAGCCATAGAATCCAGTATTGGTTTTAAGCTGCGACCAGTATCTGTTAAAGAATATTCAACTTTGGGTGGAATGACAGGGTATATTTTTCTTGTAAGTAATCCATCCTTCTCCATATCTCTAAGTTGACTAGTAAGAACCTTTTGGGTTATACCTGAAACTGAGCGCATTAATTCATTGAAACGCATAGTTCCATTCATTAAATCCCTTATGATTAAAACTTTCCACTTATTGCCTATAAGTAATAATGTTGTCGCTACAGGACAATCAGGCATTTTTTTAGCAGTAGTCATAAATGAACCTCCTATATATTTTGATTGTATAGTTGAAAATAAATTATAAGGCTATTATATACTAAAAGGCTATTATATACTATAAGGAATTAGGCTATGTTTAGGGTAATGATGATATTTAGGTTGTTTAATTTGTATAAAAGAGTATATGATGTAGTGAACTGTGAACTGTGAACTGTAAAAGGGTTGGAGGTTAATTAAATTGGAAATGAAAAATGTATTTCAGAAAAAAGATAAAAGAATTGATGAGGATATTAATATTGAAAATACAATTAGTAACAGTGGAGATAAGTACGAAAGAATAAAAAACTTAATCAAAGAAGCTGATGCTGTAGTAATTGGTGCAGGTGCTGGTTTTTCAACTGCTGCAGGGTTAGAATATAGTGGAGATAGATTTACTGATAATTTTAAAAAATTCATTGATAAATATGGAATGACAGATATGTATTCAGCAGCATTTTATCCTTTTAATACTCAAGAAGAAAAATGGGGGTATTGGAGCAAACATATTTTAATGAATAGATATCAGTTCAAGGAAAATGGTGTATATAAAAAATTTAAAGAATTAGTTGCAGATAAAGAGTATTTTGTTTTAACAACTAATGTGGATCATCTATTTTATAAAGCTGGTTTTGATGAGAGTAGAATTTTTGCAACACAAGGGGATTATGGCTTGTTTCAATGTTCTAAGGCATGCCATAATAAATTATATAGCAATGAGGATATAGTTTATGAAATGATTGAAAAGGAAAAGGATTGTAGAATACCTTCAGAATTGGTACCTAAGTGTCCTGTTTGTGGTGAAAATATGGCAGTTAATGTCCGGGCAGATGATTCTTTTGTCCAAGATGAAAATTGGGATAAAGCATTGGATAATTATAAGAAGTTTTTATCAAATCATAAAAAAGAAAAAGTTGTATTTATAGAATTAGGTGTAGGGATGAATACTCCTGTAATAATAAAATATCCATTTTGGCAAATGACTAATTTATGGGAAGGGGCTAGCTTTGTTTGTATAAACAAAGGAATGGCTTATGCTCCAGATGAAATTATGCCTAAATCAATTTGTGTGGATGCCGAGATTAGTATTGCTATAAATAAAATACTAGAGTAAATAGATGGGAGAAAATAGAGTGAAACAAGAGAAAAAAAAGTTTAATGGTAAAATATTAATTTGTATATTAGTTATTTTACTGATAGTTTCAATAATCTTAGGGTATAGGATATACAATAATTATGAAAGAGAAAGTGTAGCGAAAATACAGGGCGAAGATTTTAAAATAATTGTTGCAACAGATTTACATTATCTTACTGAGAGGCTAAATGATAATGGAAGTTTATTTCAAGAAGTAATAAATAATGCAGATGGAAAGGAAACTCAATTTAGCAGTGAAATTTTAGATGCTTTTATAAATGAGACATTAGATACAAAACCAGATATGGTAATACTGACTGGGGATTTAACTTTTAATGGTGAAAAACTAAGTCATGAAGATTTATCTGAAAGACTTACAGAATTAACAGAAGTAGGTATAAGGGTATTGGTTCTACCTGGCAATCATGATACTAATAATATATATGCATCAAAGTATTTTGGAGATAGCTATGAGAGAGTTGAAACCGTAAATACCAAAGAATTTGGTGAAATATATAATGATTATGGGTTATCAGAAGCTATTAGTGTAGATGATGCTTCAAATAGTTTTGTGTATCAGTTAGAAGATAAAGTCTGGCTTATTAGTCTAGATACAAATACAGATAAAAATGAAAATGTAGTGCTAGGAAAAACGCTTAATTGGCTAGAAAAAGTTCTTAAAGATGCTGAGCAGCAGGGCGTTAAGGTTATTTCATTTACACATCAAACTTTTTTCTTACATAATGATGCTTTTAGCAATGGATATAGAATTAGTAATGCGGAAAAGTTAGCTGAATTATATCAAGATTATGGTGTTAATATTAATTTTAGTGGTCATATGCATATACAGCACATTATTACAGAGGAAGATACAACAGAATTTATTACCTCATCCATATCTGTATGGCCATATCAATATGGTGTTATAAGTTATGAAGATGGGAAAATGTCTTATAATACTAAAAAAATAGATATGCAAAATTGGGTTAAAGAAAATAGTATTACTGATAAAAATCTAATAGAATTTAGTTTGCAAGGATCTGAGTTCTTTGATAGTATAACCTATAAAAAAGCTTATACTAGTTTAGATGAATATGACATAAGCGAAGAAGAAAAAGAAGAAATGTTAGAATACTTTGTTAGATTAAATAGAGAATATTTTTCAGGAAGGTTAGATAAAGAAGTAGATATAGATTCTTCAAAGGCTAAAAAGTTATGGGAAGAAAAAGCTGGAGATTCATTTATGTATTATTATATAAAGAGCATTGAGAATGAAGAATATGTAGACTATACAACTTTTGAGTTGGAATGGTAAAACAATTGATTCAAATGCAATAATTATGAGCCGTCAGAATTAATAAAATACTCTGATTTAGAGGGGGCATAACTAAAGTGACGCAAGATGAAAGATTAGATTATTTATTAAGTGCTTTGATTTCTGAATCTAAGCAGTATCAAAATATTGATTTGAACAAAGTGGGAGATAAAAGAGAGCTATTACGTTCTTTAATGAATGTTAGATTACCAAAAACAATTTCAAAAGAATTTTTTGAGATACAAGATGATTTTTTAAGGCAAGAGGTTATTAATAAAGGAATAGTTAAATTTAATGAAATTAAAACTATTGATGAAGAATTTAATTCAAAAAATAAATTTGCAAATAAAATTTCAATATGGCAAGGGGATATTACAAGGCTAGAGGTTGATGCAATTGTAAATGCAGCAAATTCGCAAATGCTAGGTTGTTTTGTACCATGTCATGGTTGTATAGACAATGCAATTCATTCAGTATCAGGGGTGCAACTAAGAGAAGTGTGCAATGAATATATGCAAAAAAAGAGAAAGAATACTGTAAATTATGAGGAACCAACTGGCTCAGCAATGTTAACGAAAGGTTTTAATCTTCCATGCCAATATGTTTTGCATACTGTAGGCCCTATTGTAGGTAACAGGTTAAATAATTCCTTAAAACAAGATTTGAAAAATTGCTATAAAGGATGTTTAACAATAGCTTTAGAAAATGGTGTTAGGTCACTGGCATTTTGTTGTATTTCTACAGGGGAATTTAGATTTCCAAATGATGAGGCTGCAAAAATAGCTATTGAATCAATTAATGAATTTATGGAGCAAAATATAGATAGTATTGACCGTATAGTGTTTAATGTTTTTAAAGATATTGATTATGAGCTATATAAACAATTATTACAATTAAGTATATAGAGTGAATTTGATAATTTACTTATGAAATATTTTCGATTGAAATTTTTGAGTTTTGGATTATTCCAAAACTCTTTTTTTATAGTATATTTTTTCTTGGGAAAAAATAGTATAATAGTAAGTGAATTTACAAAATATGGAATTAGAATAGAGGTGATTTATTTGAAAAATAAAAATAGAATTGCTAAGATAATGTTAGTATTATTAGTAATTTTATCTATAGTTTTTCTAGGATCTAATTATTTTTTTAGTCCTGTAGAAGTTGATGATTTAAGCTATATCGATGATTATAATACTATAAAGGTCAATTTTAATCAGGACATAATAATTAATAAGAAAACATTAGATGGTATTAATATTTTAGATTCTAATGGAAAGAAAATGGATTTAACTTTGCAACTTGAAGATAGCAGTAAAAATTTAACAATTAAACCTTCAGACAATGAATATGCGCTAGGTGAAGACTATGCAATTGTAATTGATAGTATACAAGGAAGATGGTTTGGCGACATAAGAGAAAGGTATACAGTCTCTTTTACAATAGATAAAATTTTTATAGATGAGTCGTTAGGGTTAGGTCAATATATGACTCAAAAAATTAGTAATGATAGAGATTATGAATGGTATGTAGACCAGGGAACAACAGGGGAATATTCATATACAAATTGTGGGCCAACTTGTGCAGAAATGATTGGTAAATGGAAAGATGAGAACTTTGGGGGTTCTGCGGAGGAAGCTAGAAGTTTAGATTATGGTGATGATGGTGGCTGGTTTACAGAAAATATTCAGAATTATTTAGATAGATTTAATATAGAAACAGAAATAATTGGAGATGTAACAGAAGACTTAGTTATAGATAATTTAAACCAAGGTAATATAATGGTAATAGGAATAAAATCAGATGAGATTAGTTTTAATGATTCAAAATATGGTGGCCATGTAAATATGGTTTATCAAATGTATGGAGGCCATTTTATATTGGTAAAAGGATATGTAGTAGCAGATGATGTTCTGTATTTTGAAATATATGATCCTAATGGTGCTTATGAAACGTATGAAGATGGTACCCCTTCCGGAAAAGATAGATATTACAGAGCTGATGAAGTAATACAGGCATCTAAGGATTGGTATGATAGTATATTATTGGTTAAAGAATAAAGTTTTTGTTTTATATTAAACTATTGAGAATATCTATGAGGCGGATTTAATAATAATGTGCAATGTGCAATGTGCAATGTGCAATTTGCAATTTGCAATTAAGGATAATTCTCTCGCTGCCCTCGAGAATTTTAGAATTAATAAAAGAATTAAAAGAATTAAAAGAATTAAAAATTAGAGAATAAAAGAATAAAATGAGGAATAGGTTTATATAAAAATAAAGAAATCTATTCCTCTTTATAAATGTTTTTATGTTTATTAAATTAAAGATTTTCTGACCAAAGGGAAGAAAATCATCAATAATTGCACATTGAACATTGCTAATTTTCTTTAAAAATTTCTTTAGCAATAGTAACAGCTTCTCTAGCATCTTTGGCATAGTAATCAGCACCAATCATATCAGCGTATTCTTCGTTTAAAACGGCACCACCTACCACTACTTTGCATTCTAAACCATTGTCTCTTAAAGCTTTGATAGTTTGTTGCATACTAACTACAGTTGTAGTCATAAGGGCACTTAAGCCAACGAATTTTATATCATGAGTTTTTGCGTAATTAACTACATTGTCTATAGGAACATCTTTACCTAAATCTATTACATCATAGCCATAGTTTTCTAATAGGATTTTAACTATATTTTTACCAATATCATGAATGTCTCCTTGAACTGTAGCTAGAATGATTTTACCTTTGGATATTTTAGTTTCATTATTTTCTATAAGTTTATCTTTTATTACTGAGAAGGAATTTTTAACAGTTTCAGCAGATTGTATGAGCTGTGGTAAAAATATTTCCCCTTTTTCATATTTATCACCTACTATATCTAAGGCTGATATTAAGTATTTATCTACAATTTCCAGTGGCGGTGCTTTTTCTAAAAGTTCTTTTGTAGCCTGAATTGCCTTTTCTTTTAATCCTTTGATTACAATTTCTTTCAAATCTATATCTGAAGATTGTGCCTTTATTTCACTTTTATATTCTTTGTTAGATGAAAAACTAATAAAATTTTTAGAGTCTTTATCCTCATTGGCAAGGACTTTGTAGGCCATTATTGTGTCCATCATACCTTTAGATAATGGGTTTAATATCGGTACATCTAGTCCATTTGCTAAGGCCATAGATAAGAAAGTTGTGTTTAATAAATCTCTGTTTGGAAGGCCGAAAGATACATTACTTACACCTAAAAGAGTTTTTACTCCTAGCTGTTCTTTAACCATTTCCACAGCTTTAACTGTTTCAAGCACTTCTTTTTGCTGAGCAGAAGCTGTAAGAACTAGACAATCTATTAATACATTTTCTTTTGGTATGCCATATTCTGCAGCTTTATCAATTATTTTTTTAGCTACCGCAAATCTTTCGTGGGCAGAACCAGGGATTCCTTTTTCATCTAAAGTTAATCCTATAACACAAGCACCATATTTTTTAACTATAGGGAAAATTTCTTCCATGATTTTTTCTTTGCCATTTACGGAATTTATAAGGGGTTTACCATTATATACTCTTACGGCAGATTCTATAACTTTTACACTTGAACTATCTATTTGCAAAGGTAGATTTATTATAGATTGAATTTCTTTAATAGCTTTTACCATAACTTTTTCTTCATTTATTTCTGGAAGACCTACATTGACATCTAATATATCTGCTCCTGCTTCCATCTGAGATATAGCTTCTCCAAGGATATAATCCATATCGTTATTTTTAAGTGCTTCTTTAAATTTCTTTTTACCTGTAGGATTTATTCTTTCTCCTACAACACAAATAGTATCACCTATAAAAACTGTTTTTGTTGAACTAGAAACAGTAGTGTACTTTTTCACACTATTTTTGACGAAAGGTACAATACTAATTTGACTTACTAATTCCTTTATAAAGGTTTCATCAGTTCCGCAACATCCACCTAGAATAGACACGCCTTTTTTTGCTATTTCTTTCATAAAAGAAGAAAATTCAGTAGGGGTAACATCATAGACAGTAGCATTATCTACAATTTTAGGTAAACCTGCGTTAGGCTGTACCATCACTGGAATAGAAGAATACTTTAATATTTCATCAACTACAGGCATCATTTCTTTTGGCCCTAAAGAGCAGTTTATTCCAAGAGCATCTACACCTAAGCTTTCTAAAACATTAACCATAGTAACAGGATTACTACCACTTAGCGTTCTAAGGCTTTCATCAAAAGTCATAGTACAAAATACTGGAAGATGGCTATTTTCTTTCGCTGCAAGAATGGCTGCTTTTGCTTCGTATAGATCAGAAATCGTTTCTATGATTATTAGGTCACATCCAGCTTTAACACCAGCTAGTACTTGTCTTTTATATATATCGTAAGCTCTTTCAAAAGGGAGAGTACCCATAGGCTCCATTAATTGTCCTATTGGTCCTAAATCAAGAGCTATAGAAGCATCTGCATCACCTTTTGCTTCTTTTGCTAAAGAAGTGGCAGAATAGATTATTTCTTCAACTGAATAACCTGTTTCTTTAAGTTTTAGTTCATTAGCACCAAAAGTATTTATAGTTAGTATATTAGCACCAGCTTGTATATACTGATGGTGAATATCCTTTATTATTTCAGGATGTTCAATATTATATGTTTCTGGGATTTCACCTCTTTTAAGGCCTCTTTTTTGTAACATTGTTCCCATTGCCCCATCAAAAAATATAAATTCTTTCCCCAATTTTTTTCTAATTTCCACAGTAGTCCCCTGCCTTTCTAAATAAACAATCATTTTTTTTATTGCATGTATTACATCCGGGATGCTGCCTTCCTATATTTTTATCTTGAAAACCTATAACAGCAGTAACTGATTTTCTTGGAAGTAATATATTTGTATCTGTAACTGTAAGGCCAATTTTTTTATGTGCATCTAGTACATTTAGAATATTGTGCTGAATATTTAAGTCAAAATCACCATAGCCAGGGCTATATCTATAGGTAATGGCTAAATTTAATTTTTCTGCTTCTTTTTTTACTTCTTCTTCGATTTCATCACAAAAACTCTCTATGGCGGTAGTAGCACAAGCATCAAAAATTAGAGCTTTAGTTAAATTACTTTTTTCGTATAACCTAGTTTTTTTTTCAATTTGGACACCTAAAGTTGAAGCCATTATAGTACATTTTGTTGAATTTTTTAGATGATTATATATGTCTCTACCATGAAAAGTCAAATTTGTATCAGTAATTTTCACGTTTTGGGTATCTTGAATTTTCATTAGATCAAAAGTTTTAAAAGTAGACTTAGGGATAGAATATTCTTTTACTTCTTCTATACATAGGTCTATTAAATTTTCTATTGTTGTATCTGTTTCTTGATTTCTATATCCTAGATATCTCAATACTTCGCTTCTATCTATAATCATAAAAAATTCACCTCTTCATAGGTTAGTGTTTAAAATAATTATTTATCAATATACAAAACTAATTCATATGTACATTTCCATGAACAAGTATAAAAAAATCACAGTACATATAAGTATTTCTAGTATTAATAAATATACAAATTTATTGTATCTATTGTATCATAGGAAGTAATAAAGATAAACAATATAAATAATCAACTTATTTTTACAAAAAAAACTAGTATTTAATGAATTATAGATTTGTAAACGGTAAGTTCAAGTAGTGCTTTGTATATATAAAGGAGCAATATTTTTATACAATTCGATTATAATTTTTAGTTGACATAATGGCTATTTATTATTAAAATTTATATCAATGAATAAAAATTCAATAAATTCCTTATCTAGAGTGGTGGAGGGACTGGCCCATTGAAACCCGACAACCAGCATTTATGCCCGGTGTCAATTCCAGCAGAAAGTATTTTTCTGAAAGATAAGATTAATAGCGCTTACTATATAAAAGAGCTGTTTTTCTTAGGGAAAACAGCTCTTTTATAGTGTGAAGTGTGAAGTGTGAAGTGAATGTTTCTTTTCTCCTTACGGAGAAAAGTTTTGATCTTAAAATTCTTTAATTAATTAAAAGATTTTGCGTAGCAAAATCATCAGTAATTTCACACTTCACATTCCACACTTCACATTATTATAAAATAAGAACAATTAGCTAAATAAAACTTTAAATAATAATAAAATTTATTTAGTATAAAGATAAAAGGGGGTTATTCGTTTGTTTATAAAAGATATTTTTAAAGAGAAAAAATCAGTGGTTTCCTTTGAGATTTTTCCACCTAAAAAGGAAGCTTCCATAAGTACTATTTATGAAACAATTGATGCATTAGCGTATCTTAACCCAGATTATATAAGTGTTACCTATGGTGCAGGAGGTACATTGAATAATGATACGGTTAAGATAGCTTCATATATTAAAAATCAGCATAAAATAGAGGCTCTCGCTCATTTAACTTGCATAAATTCAACTGAAGCTGAAATTGATATGGTTCTTAGAGACCTAAAAGATAATAATATCGCTAATATTTTGGCCTTAAGAGGGGATGTACCTGATAAATTCAATTTGAATTTAAAAAGAGATTTTTATTATGCTAGTGATTTATCTTCTTATATTAAAAAGAAAGGTGATTTTTCTATAGCAGGGGCATGTTATCCAGAAGGACATATAGAATCAAGTAATTTAGATGAAGATATTGATAATTTGAAACTAAAAATAAATACAGGTGTTGATTTTCTAATTACTCAATTGTTTTTTGATAATAAATTTTTCTATGACTACAAATTAAAAATGGAAGAAAATAATATAAAGATTCCTATAGAAGTGGGGATTATGCCTGTAATCAATAAGAAGCAAATAAAAAGAATTGTTGATTTGTGTGGAGCAACTTTGCCAAGAAAATTTGTAACTATAATGGATAAATATGAAAATAATAAGGAAGCTCTAAGAGATGCTGGAATTGCATATGCTACAGAGCAAATAGTAGATCTTATTTCTAATGGAGTTGATGGTATTCATATATATACCATGAATAACCCATTTGTAGCTGAAAAAATAGTTAGTAATATTTCTTCAGTAGTTAAAGCTAATAATATAGTATAGTAGTGTAAACTATTGTAGAAACTATTGTAGAAACTATTGTAAAAATTATTGTAAAAATTATTGAATAGGATAAAAAAATAAAAATAATATAATTCTGAAAAGGGTTACTTGTGTTGTTGCATATAGCATTTTATGGTAACATTATTAGAGGGAAATATCATAATTAAATATTAAAAATAAGATTATTTAAGCAAAAATTTAGGAGGTATTATAAACATGGGATTAACATTAGATTTATCAAAAGCTAAACCTTTTTTACAAGATTACGAAGTGGCTCAAATGCAGCCAATGGTTGATGTAGCTCATAAAATGATACATGATAAAACAGGCCCAGGAAATGATTTTTTAGGATGGGTAGATTTGCCGGTTGATTTTGATAAAGATGAATTTGACAGAATTAAAGCTTCTGCAGAAAAGATAAAAACAAATTCTGAATACCTTATAGTAATTGGTATAGGTGGTTCATACTTAGGAGCTAGAGCTGCTATAGAAATGAATGCTAGTACTTTTCATAATTTAATGCCAGAAAATAAAGATAGTGTTAAAATATTATACGCTGGAAATAATATAAGTTCTACATATATGGCTGATTTAGTAGAATTAGTTAAAGATAAGGACTTTTCTGTTAACATAATTTCAAAGTCAGGTACTACTACTGAACCAGCTATTGCTTTTAGAATATTCAAAGACCTTTTAGAAAAGAAATACGGAAAAGATGGAGCTAAAGAAAGAATTTTTGCTACAACTGATAAAGCAAGAGGAGCACTTAGAACTTTGGCAAATGCAGAAGGATACGAAACCTTTGTTATCCCTGATGATGTTGGTGGAAGATTTTCCGTTTTAACAGCTGTTGGATTATTACCAATTGCAGCTTCAGGAATAAATATTGATGATATGATGCAAGGAGCAAAAGACGCAAGAGAAGAATATAGTGTTCCTGATTTAGATAAAAATATAGCTTACAAATATGCTGCAGCAAGAAATGCTTTATATAATAAAGGAAAGAAAATAGAAGTTATGGCTAATTTTGAGCCTTCATTACATTATGTTGGTGAATGGTGGAAACAATTATATGGAGAAAGTGAAGGAAAAGACCAAAAGGGAATATTCCCAGCTTCTTGTGATTTTTCAACTGATCTTCATTCAATGGGACAATACATGCAAGATGGATTAAGAATGATGTTTGAAACTCAACTTAATGTAGAAAAGCCTAGAAAATCAGTTATATTAGAAGCTAATGAAGATGATTTAGATGGACTTAATTATCTTGAAGGAAAAGATATGGACTTTGTAAATAATCAAGCTTTCAGCGGAACAGTTTTAGCTCACGTAGATGGCTCAGTTCCTAATATAGTAATAAATATTCCTGAACTTACAGCTTACTATTTTGGATATATGGTTTACTTCTTTGAAAAAGCTTGTGGATTAAGTGGATATTTATTAGGAGTTAACCCATTCAATCAACCAGGTGTTGAAGCTTACAAAAAAAATATGTTTGCTTTACTTGGAAAACCTGGGTATGAAGATTTAAGAAAAGAATTATTAGAAAGACTTTAATTTAAGGATATTAATTAAACAATCTGCGATATGAAATAGTATTGTTTTTATAAAAAGTTATTAATATTGATTAATGTGCAATGTGAAATGTGCAGGGTGCAATTAATGATAATTTTCTTCCCTTTGGTCTGAAAATCTTTAATTGTAAATTGCTAATTGAACATTGCACATTATTATTATAAGTAAAACTAATAATATAAGAGATAATTTTAATACATACAATTCTTTGTAATAGAGTTTGTTATTTTAAAATTGGGGGTTTTATTTTGAGAATAATAGTGGATGCGGATTCTTGCCCTTCTAGAGATATAATGGAGAAGGTAGGAAAAGAGTTTGAGTTAGAAGTAATAATGTTTTGCGATCTAGATCATTTTATCGAAAGTGATTACGCTGAAGTTAGAATTTGTGACAGTGGATTTCAAAGTGTGGATATGAAAATAATAAATGAAGTTAAAAAGCAAGATATAGTTGTATCTGGTGATTATGGTGTAGCTGCAGCAGTACTTGGCAAAAAAGCTTATGCAATAAGTCCTAACGGAAAAGAATATACTGACGAAAATATTGAAAGACTTCTATTTGAGAGACATATGGCAGCTAAGGTAAGACGAGGCGGAGGCAAAGCCGGAAAACATAGAAAGAGAACTAGTGAAGATGTTGATAGATTGTATAATGGACTTATTAGGATAATTAGAAGAGACAATGTATAAATGGAAAGATAATGCACAATGCTTATTAAAGATAATGCACAATGCACGATGCACAATGCACAATTAAGGAGGAAATTTTTTAGCGGAGCTAAAAAATTTCTTTTTATTTATTGAAGAAAAAGCCAATTCAAAAGCCAATTTAAAAGCCAATTCAAAAGCCAATTAAAATATTAATCGAAACAGAAATAAAGGCAAAATAAAGTTTGGATTTAAATTAAATTTAATATCAAAATAGAGCTTAATATTAATATATATCAAGGTAGTTAACGATTTCTAGGATGTTCTAAATTGCTTTAGATATTTGTTAAAAGGCAGCAAGAATATTTGTATGTAATAAAAAATATTTTTACTGCCTTAATTATTCACTTATTAACTCTTTTATTGTTTAATTATTTGTGCTCTTATTGGTTTATTCTTTTATTAATTAAAGATTCTCCGAAGAATGAGGAGAATCATCCTCAATTGTGCATTGTAAATTGCGCATTGTGCATTGAATTAATGTTGTGCATTGAATTAATGTTGTGCATTGAATTAATGTTGTGCATTGAATTAATATTGTGCATTGAACTAAAGCTCTTCTCTATAAAAAACACTTGCACTTATACTCTCTAGATGTAGAGAATCTAATTCTACGCATGTTAATGGTTGATTGCTAGCTCTGTATTTGTTAACAACTTGAGTTAGTCTCATTTTTTCTCCTAAATATACATCTACAGCGTAAGTATTTGGATTGAAAATCACAATTATTTCTTTCCAAGGTTCATCTTTTTCTAAATGAATTATCTTGTAGGCTACAACATTTGGTGGAGTGTTATCTAAAAATAGGATTGAATTTTTAATTTGTTCTTCGGTTTTAAGTTTAAATGCTGGATGATTTTTTCTTATGTCTATTAAACCTTTTAAATACTCGTTTAGGTCATTAAACTCCGATTTTCTATCCCAGTCAATCCAATTTATTTCATCAGGTGAATTATAACTGTTTTCAATTCCATTTTTTGTTCTTGCAAATTCCATACCTGAATGGATAAAAGGAACTCCCTGAGAAGTTAATAAAATTGCAAAAGATAATTTCATCATATTTTTTTTATCATCAACAGAATATTCACTGGAATTTATATTAAATTTGTCCCATAAAGTATGATTGTCATGGCAAGATAAATAGTTAATTGATTGGCTAGATTTTAAAAATCTCGAAGTTTGTTCATTAAAATAATTAACTCCAGCAACTATACAATTTTTGAGGTTATGCTCTTGATTGACTTTACCATTAGAGTAACCTTTATCATTGGCTACAAAATTATTACCTTTCACAGTAT
The DNA here is from genome assembly GCF_054819755.1 of Clostridium sp. DL1XJH146. Classification (NCBI taxonomy): domain Bacteria; kingdom Bacillati; phylum Bacillota; class Clostridia; order Eubacteriales; family Clostridiaceae; genus Clostridium; species Clostridium sp. DL1XJH146. The sequence goes on along the minus strand of NZ_JBTVVN010000023.1, from coordinate 14,042 downwards.
CTCTGAAAAAGTCATTGAAAAATCCTATATAAGGCATTTTATAGGAATTATCTATGTTTGCTTTTAAATCAGCATCTAGTAAGGTATTTAAGTTCCAACCTTCGCCGTATATCATGATATTTTTGTTGATTTGCTTAAGTTGAGTGTGAATTTCATTCATAGTATTTACATCTAAAATACCCATAAGGTCAAATCTAAAACCGTCAATATGATATTCTTCAGCCCAAAAGAGAAGGGAATCAATTATAAATTTAGTCATCATTTTATTTTCAGAGGCGGTATCATTTCCTACCCCTGTTCCGTTAGATGGTACGCTGTAATTATCAAATCTAAAATAATATCCCGGAAATATTTTTTCAAAGCTACTTTCTTCTATTATAAATAAGTGATTATATACTACATCCATATTTACGCCAATGTTATTTTTGTGAAAATGAAGAATCATTTCTTTGAGCTCCCTAATTCTAACTAAAGGGTCATAAGGGTCACAGGAAAAGGAACCTTCAGGAGCATTGAAATTGACTGGATCATAACCCCAATTATATTTAATTGGGTTTTTTTCATCTACACTCGTATGACTAAAATCAAAACAAGGTAGAATTTGAACATGTGTTATACCTAAATCTCTTATGTGAGAATAAGCAGTAGGTAAACCTAATTTAGACTGTGAATTTTCTTCTGTTAAGCCTAAATATTTACCGTTTTTTTCAACATTACTATTTTTGTTTGTGGAGATATCCCGTATGCTTAGCTCATATATAATGCTTTCTGTATTATCTTTTAGAGTAGGACCTTTATCACTATGCCAATTCATAGGGTCTGTTTGTTGAAAATCTATTATAGCACCCCTATAACCATTGATACCAATAGCTTTAGTGTAGGGGTCAATTGTTTCATTTATATTGCCATGAACATTAACTTTATAAGTATAAAAGTAATTTTTTAAATTTCTTTTTATTGTAGTTATAAAAAGACCGTTTATTTCTTGCATTGTGAATTCTTCACCAGTGCAAGGTTCTTCGATGTCACCAGTAGTATATATAAGTACAGATATTGTTTTAGCTATAGGGGACCATACTTTGAAGGTTGTTTCATCTTTATTGTATAAATATCCTAATTTGGTAGTGGTATAATATTTATTATTAAAGGAATCAGTTTTAAAGAGTGGAAAATAAAATATTTTTGTTTTATTATTTTCACAAAGAAGAAAAGTCTCAGATTTGATAAAAATCTCTTTTTCTAGCTCTAATATAATAAAATTTGCATCTAATTTCGTTATATTTAATATATTTATAGAAATATTCCCATTTTTTATTGAAAAAGTGCTTTCATTTATATTAAAATAGTCATATATTTCAATTTTAACTTTATTAAAATCTATAAGTAATGCTGTTTTTATGAACATATTTTATCCTCCTGAAAATAGCTGAAAATTATGGTTCTTTAATTATAAACTGAAAAATTCTACAAGTCAAAAAATAGAGTATTAGAATAAAATGTAATATAATAAAGGTATTACTTTAAAAATTAGTATTATTAAATGTATAGGGGCTGAAGTATATGAATAATTTCACATTTGAAATTGGATCTAAATCACCTAGTATTAAAAATGAACAAGTTTTAATAAGAGTAAATAATAACAAAAGCGTTGAAGATTACCTTTACAAATTTATGGTTGGAAATGATGGTAAGTGGGAGACACTTAGAGGTTATGAAAGAAATAATGAAATTCAATGGATGCCAACTAGAATAGGAAATTATATCATTATGGTTCAGATTAAAGATTGCAAAAGTATAAAGCCATTTGACTTTATATTAAAAGAAGTATTTGAAGTAAGTGATGAAATAAACAAACAAAACGGAGAGGAGCCTAATGACAAGAATATGACAACAAAAGAAGAAAAAAATTCTGTGCAGATTGAAGCTGAAAATATTAAGAAAAATGAAACTAACAATATGGAAGATAACCTTAGAATAGAAAAGATTAATATCAATAAAATGATTGATAATGGAAAAGTTAATTTTTTGGATTTAGAAATTATACCTAATATAGAAGGAGATTTTCTTTATAAATTTATAATTGACAATAATAAAGAAAAAGATGTGATGGGGTATAGTGATTCAAGTTTTATTAGTTTTTCACCTGATGATATTGTCAGCTATAAAATAGAAACATTTATAAAAAAAGGAAAAGAAAAAATGGCATATGAAGATAAAGCTTTCTCAAATGTATATATAGATGATAAAAATGGGAAATATATTGATTACACAATAATGAATATTAAGGATTATTATAGAATTGGTGACGATATAATTATTGATTTTAATTTCTCTTCCAAAAATATTGATGATTATAAATATTTGATAAAAATTGATGATATTAAAATTGAAGAATCAAATTTTACTAATAATAGTAGATTACATATCAAACCAAAGAGTTCAGGAGTATATACTATATATATTGGTAAGAATAATGTTGTAGAAGAAGAAAACAAACCTATGTATGGAATTGTGAAATTCAAGGTAAATTCTCTTAATCCTGTAAAGATAAAAGAGGTTGTATTAGATAAAAAAGAGGTTTATATAAATGATTTTGTAACTATTAGTGTAGAAGCAGAGGGTGGAAAGTATATATTATTTGAATTTTACATGAAAATTAACGAAAAATGGGAAAAAGTACAAAAATATAGTAAGAAAAACTTTTTTACATTTATGCCCGTAGAAAAAAAGAAATATAACTTGTTTATTGTTGCTAGAAGTAATACTAGTCAAGATGAATATGATGATCATTATAAACTGGATATAAATGTTTTAGATGAAAACAGCAATTGTTCATAGAGGCCATTTGGATTTAATATAATTACATAGTGAACGTAGTATTTTTAACAATTATTAATTTTTGAAGGAAAAAAATTAATGATTATATAAAAATGAAATTTCTTGTGTAAATGCCTTGCAATTTAATCTTTATTTTAATATAATTACGTTGCAAGGGTAATTAAAAAGTTATTTGAAAAAAAATAGTCCCCTTTTTACGAAGAATCCCAGCCCCAGGGTATTCTTCACCCTAATGCATAGAACTTTGCTATCCACCGTTTGGATAGCATTTTTTTTTAGCTAAAAATGCAAGAAGGATTTCTTGCATTATTTTTTTGCTTTAAAATAGTGAAGTGATGAAGCGAATTGTGGTAAAATAATAGTATCTATATTTATAGTGAGGTGATTATATGTCAGATTACAATCCAAAATTGAAAAATCCTGAGATGGATTTTCTTTGTGAGGCTATTCTATCGTTAGAAAACATAGAGCAGTGTTACAAATTCTTTGAAGATATTTTTACTATTCATGAAATAAAATCTGCAGAACAAAGACTTCAAGTCGCTAAAATGTTGAAGCAGAAAAAAACATATACTGAGATAGCGAAGATTACAGGGGCTAGTACAGCAACAATTAGTAGAGTAAACAAATGTTTAAATTATGGTAGTGGTGGATATAATTTGGTATTAAATAAAATTAACTGGGAAGAATAAAAGAAATATACAATTTCAGTGATGAGGAGTGTTTTGATGGATTTAAAGGCATTATTAAATAAAGAACAATATGAGGCAGCAACGACTATAGAAGGACCACTATTAGTACTAGCTGGTGCGGGAAGTGGTAAAACTAGAGTACTTACATATAGAATTGCACATATGATTCAAGATAAAGAAATTCCTTCATACAACATATTAGCTATAACTTTTACGAATAAAGCAGCAGGTGAGATGAGGGACAGGGTAAGAAAATTAGTTGGTAATGAAGCAGATAATATGTGGATATCTACTTTTCACTCTTCTTGCGTGAGAATATTAAGAAGAGAAATTGAAAAAATAGGCTATAACAAGAATTTTGGTATTTATGATTCATACGACCAAAAGACTCTTATGAAAGAATGTATGAAGGAGTTAGATATTAATGATAAAGACATTAATGAAAGAGAAATACTTAATAAAATAGGTAGCTTAAAGGATGACCTTATAACTTGCAGGGAGTTTGAAAAAGATGCTGAAGGTAATTATAGATTAGAGAAAATTGCTAAAGCATATAAACTTTATCAAAAAAAATTAAAAAGCAATAATGCTTTGGATTTTGATGATTTGATTTTTAATACAGTAATGTTATTAAGAAAAGACGAAGAAACTTTAGAGTTTTATAGAAGAAAGTTTAAATATATTATGGTAGATGAGTATCAAGATACTAATAGAGCACAATATGAATTGGTTAGACTATTAGTTGGAGAAAGAAATAATATATTTGTAGTTGGTGATGATGACCAATGTATATATCAGTGGAGAGGTGCTGATATAAGAAATATACTTGAGTTTGAAAAAGATTATTTGAATACTAAGGTTATAAAACTAGAACAGAATTATCGTTCAAAAGAAAATATTCTTAGTGCTGCTAATAGTGTAATAAAGAATAATCAATATAGAAAAAACAAAGTTTTAAGAACTGAAAATGAAGTTGGAGAAAAAATTAAGGTGTATAGAGCGTATTCAGACCTTTCAGAAGCAGAATATGTGTCAAAAACTTTAGAAACTATAAAAAATGATGAAAACAAATCCTATAAAGAGTTTGCAATTCTTTATAGAACTAATGCACAATCAAGGGTATTAGAAGAAGCGTTTATAAAGAAAAATATTCCTTATAGAATTATAGGAGGATTAAAATTCTACGATAGAAAAGAAATAAAAGATATAATGTCATATTTGAAATTGATTAACAATCCTTTAGATGATGTTAGTTTTAGAAGAATTATTAACCTACCTAAAAGGGGTATAGGAAATGCAACCATAGAAAGAATAAGCGAGTATGCCAATTATATGGATGAATGTTTGTATAGTGCAACACTTGATATCGATAATATACCTAATATATCGAAAAAAGCATTTAATTCGATTAACAAATTTATGGGTTTAATGAACAGTTTTATGAGAAGAAAAGGTATAATACCTATATCAAAATTAATTCAGGAGATAATTGATACAACTGGGTATATGGATATGTATAAGTATTCTAATGATATAGAAGACCTAACTAGGATAGAAAATATTAAAGAGTTAATTTCAGCAGCGGTAGAATTTGAGAATAATTCTGAAGATAAGACGTTGTCAGCATTTCTTGAACAAGCAACTTTAGTTTCAGATGTAGATAATCGCGATGAAGATGCGGATACTATTGTGTTAATGACAATTCATAGTGCAAAGGGACTAGAATTCCCTGTAGTATTTATGGTAGGTATGGAGAATGGTATTTTCCCAGGAAATAGAACAATGGATGATGATGATGAAATGGAAGAAGCAAGAAGGTTATGCTATGTAGGAATAACTAGAGCAAAAGAGCAGTTGTACATGACATCAGCAGAAAAAAGAATGGTCTTTGGTAGAACACAATTTTATGCTCAATCAGATTTCTTAGGTGAAATTTCAGAAGATTTAAAAGAAGAAATAATAATTGAAAAACCTAAAAATAATAATATGAAAACAAGTTTTGATACAGAAAAGTATGAAATGAAAAAAACAAGTATTCATACATTAAAAGCTAAGAAATCAAAACCTAAGGCTATAAATATGAGCAATGAAGTAAATAAAGAAGATGTTTTAATAGGAACAAAAGTGAAACATGCTAATTTTGGTATAGGAACAGTAGTAACATTAAGTAATGCTGGAAATGATAAAAAGGTAACTATAGCATTTGAAAATATGGGAATAAAACAATTTATTTTAAGTAAAGCTCCATTAGAATTAATATAAAGGCTTGGTGATATTATTATGGATATGAGACTTAAAATAGAACAGTTAGTAGATGAGTTAAATAAACTTGCTTACGAATATTACACTTTAGATGACCCTTCTTTGTCAGATAAGGAATATGACCAAAAGTATGACGAATTAGTTATCCTTGAAGAGGATACAGGTATTTTACTTCCCTATTCGCCAACACAAAGAGTTGGAGACCGGATTTTATCAGAATTCACTAAATACACACATAAAAGTAGACTTTGGAGTTTAGGAAAGGCACAGACATTAGGAGAAGTTATAGATTGGCATAATAAAAATGAAAAAGCTATTAGAGAATTTAATGCTATAAATGAAGAAAAACTTCCACCTCTGAAGTATGTGCTTACTAAAAAATTTGATGGACTTACAGTGAATTGTACTTATGATGAAAATGGAGTGTTAACAAAAGGGGCAACTCGTGGAAATGGAAAAATAGGAGAAGATATTACGGCACAAGTTAAAACTATAAAAACAATTCCTTTAAAAATAAAGACAAACGATGTATTTGAAATACACGGCGAAGCAATTATGACAAAAGGAGCTTTTGAAAAATATAATAATGAAGCAAAGGTACCTTTAAAAAATCTTAGAAATGGAGCGGCAGGTGCTCTTAGAAATTTAAATGTAAAAGAAACAGCAAAAAGGAATCTGTCTGCATTTTTTTATGATGTTGGATACAAAGAAGGAGAACAATTTAAATCTTATCAAGAGATGCTTCAGTTTATAAAAGACAATGGATTTCTTATGGATGATTACGTTAAAATATGTTCAACTATAACAGAAATAGAGAGTGAAATTGAATATATAAATGATGTAAGAGATGATCTAAATTACGAGATAGATGGAATTGTAATTGCAATTGATGATATGAGAACAAGAGAGTTAATTGGATATACGGTAAAGTTTCCTAAATGGGCACTAGCTTATAAATTTGAAGCAAAAGAAGTTACTACAAAATTATTAGATGTAGAATGGAATGTAGGAAGAAGTGGAAGGGTTACACCTACTGCTATTTTAGAAGCGGTTGATATTGGTGGTGTTACAGTAAAGAGAGCTACATTGAATAATATGGATGATATTAATAGAAAAGGCGTAAAGTTAGGTAGCAATGTAATTGTAAGAAGATCTAATGATGTAATTCCAGAAATATTGGGAGTTGTGTCTAAGATTGATGAAGAACAAGATATAATTCCACCAGAAAGATGTCCTGATTGTGGAAGTCACATATTTCAAAATGGGGTGCATTTTTATTGTGAAAATACTTTATCATGTAAACCGCAACTTGTTAAATCTATAGTACATTTTGGCAGTAGAGAAGCAATGAACATTGCAGGATTTAGTGAAAAAACAGCAGGGCAGCTATTTGAAAGTTTGCAAATAAAATCTATTTCTGATTTGTATAGAATAAGAAAAGAAGAATTGCTAGAATTAGAACGTTTTGGGGAGAAAAAAGCTGAGAATTTATTAGAAGCTATTGAAAAGAGTAAAAATCCAGATTTACCTTCTTTCGTATATTCCCTAGGAATACCAAATGTTGGGAAGAAAACTGCTATTGATTTAGTTGCAAGTTTTAAGTCATTAGAAAATTTAATGGAAGCAAAGTATGAAGATTTATTAGATATAAATGATGTGGGCGATATAGTTTCAAAAAATATTGTTGACTTCTTTGGCGAAGAAAAAATGAAAATAATTATAAGAGAACTTCTCGAATTAGGAGTAACCCCTCATTATGAAGAAGCTGTTGTAATAGAAAATGTATTTAATGAAAAAACGGTAGTAGTAACAGGGTCTCTTCAGAGTTTTTCAAGAAAAGAAATAAAAGATAAATTAATGACTTTAGGGTCAAAAGTGTCCAGTAGTGTTAGTAAGAAGACAGATTATGTCATAGTAGGAAAAGAGCCCGGATCTAAGTATGATAAAGCAGTAGATTTGGGTGTAAAGATTATTTCAGAAGAAGAATTTATAGAAATGATAAAATAAAGGATAAAAACCGTCAATTAGATTGGCGGTTTTTGTTGTTTATAATTATAAATATTTGTCAATAATCTTAATAATTAAAGATTTTCTGACCAAATGGAAGGAAATCAACAATAATTGCAAATTGAACATTGCAAATTGCTAATTGATTATAAATAAATGGATGGTTGATGAATGTGATTAAAAGAATAATAAGAATACTAATTGTTACAAATTTGATATTTTTTCTTGTTGGTTGTGTAGTAAAAAAAGAAAATGATACAGTAATTAGAGATTATCCTATAATAAGTTATCAATATATTCCAGAAAAACTAAGTGTAGGCGAAGACTTAACTATAGAGGAAGAAAATTTTATAATGCTATTATTCAGTGGATTAGTATATGAAGATAAACAGGGTGGAATTAAAGGAGCTTTGGCTGGTAGCTTTAAATATAATAGTGAAGAAAATGAATATATTTTTCAATTAAAGGATAATATTAAATGGAGTAATGGAGATAAGATTTTAGCAGAGGATATTAAGAAGTTTTTTTTGAATTTCCTTAAATCAGAAAATACTAATTACAAAGATGAATTATTTTGTATAAAAGGAGCAGAGCTATATTCAGAAGGACGAATAAGTGACGAAAGAGTAGGTATAGAAGTGGAAGATGAAGATACAATTATATTTAAGTTAGGATATGCAAATGGAAATTTTTTAAGGATATTATCGCAGCCTGCTTTTGTATTACGTAATGTATCAAAAGAAAATGATTGGAAAAATAGTTATAAAGATATACTATATTCAGGAGCCTATAAAATTGAAAACATACAAGATGAAAATATTTATCTTATAAAAAATGAAGAGTTTTTTGACGCAAATTCTATAGAATCAGAAAAAATAGGTATAGATACACGAGAAGAGGAATATTATGCACTGGCTCATTTGGAAACAAATATGATAGATATTATGGTAAATATTAATTATGTTGCTGAAAATGTATATAGTAAATGTGAAAATAATATTACTGATGATAAAGATTTAACCGAGAAAGATGATTTGAAAGAAGAAAAAATTTCAACAAAAGAACATTTATCTTTATTTTTTAATTTAGATAATGATAGAATAATGAGAGATTTTAAAATCAGAAGAGCTATTATAGAAATTTTAAATAATGATTCTAAAGAGGTTATTCTACAATTCAATGATTTGGATGAAGAAGTAGATATTCAAGAAAAAGAAGGATATGAAACAGAAGATGAAAAGATAGATATGTATGGAATTAAGGGAAAAGAAATTTCAATACTATTAAATATTGAAGATGAAAAAAACGAAAATTATTGCGAGGAAATAAAGAATAAATTAGAAAGTCAAGGAATGATTATTAATATAATATATACAGAGAATTCAGATGAATTTATGAAAGAAATTAATGCTGGAAATTTTGACATATGTCTAAATTTATTTTTAATAGATGATAATACAAGAGGATATTTATTAAAACTAATGAGTTCTTCAGATTTTAATACGTTTTCATATACAAATAGCGATTACGATTTTGTTTTAAATAAGTATTTTTTCGAAGAAGATTATATTGATAAAGTAAATCTTATTAATGAGGCTAAAAAAATATTAGAAGAAGATTTAGTTTACGACAATATAATGAGTAAGGAAGAGTATGTTTTGATGAATAATTCACTAGAGGGAATATGGTATAACGAAAGAGGGAATATACATTTTGAGAATATGTTTTTAAAAAATTGATTTCATTATAGTGCTAAGTGTGAAATGATAGATTATTTGAGAAACTTTGAATTCACACTTCAAACTATTGATTGATATAACTAAAATGGACCACAATATATAATGTGGATTGGAACATTATATATTGCGGTCTAAGTTCTGCAAAATTACTTTATAAAGGGTAACCATAGGTTAAAATAAAGATACAAAATTAAATAAATTTATTGTTATAGGCAAATAATATTGCAAAGAACAAATTGAAATTTCTTTTACTATCGAATAATTCTTTGCTCTGGTCAAATTTGTCTTTTGAATTATTATAAGTTAAATATCTTAGAAAACATGGTGTAAGCTTTGATTCGGAAGGTGTCTCTAAATCTGATGATTTGAAATATTCATCCTCTAGAAGTTTGTCTGATTTCTCTTCAAAATTTCTATACCTTTCAGAATCTCCTAGAGAAGGAGTTTGTGGCCATGAAGTTATTAGTCCGGATTTAACTATCTGATTTAGGTATAGTTCTATTAAATCATAATCACTTTCTTCATTTCCAGTTTTCTCATTAAACATAATTATATATGAAAGTATTATTTCCTTTGAAGAAATTTTGAATTCTTCTTCCATAGGGGATTTAATTAATAAAGCTTTATTTTTATCATAGTTATCTAAAAGCTTTTGGAATAATTCTTTTGAGTAATCATTGAAACTATATATATTTGAGTTTATATATAGTAATTTATTCATAATATACATTTTACTTATTACATCTAACTTATCTATAGAAACGTCTTTTTTATAGTTTCCCATATAATAATCGCAAAGGTCTAAGCAAAGTAATTTTGCTTTGTTAGATTTTGTGAAATTATAGAATAAGCTTATATATAAGCAAGTATCAAGCAAATCATCCTCAGGTATTTTATAAATTTCATCTTTGAAGTTTGTAAACATATTTAAAATGTCTTCTGAAAAGTTTAAGTATTCATCTTTTTCTTCTTCTTTCAAGTATGTTGAACATTTGTAAAAAGCTAGCATTATTAGCGCTTGATTAGAGAATTTATAATCTTCTTCTTTTTCTTTGAGTTTAATTTTTTCTGTCATAGGGTCAGTATTATCTTTTTTGTTAATAAAAACACCTTGGTCGTTTCGCAAATATGAAGCAAAAAAATCTAGTTGAGTTTTTGCTAATTTCGTATAGAACTTACTGTATTTATATTTTTCAGTGTCGATATTTTGGAAAGTTCTATAGTAATCAATTAATTCTTGAATACATAAATTCATGAAAACATTGCTTGAAATATCAATTTCTTTTTTGAATTTTTTTTCATTCCATATAAGCGAGTTATTTTTATCTTTAAGCTTAGCAGAAGCTTTTTTATAAACACAAACAAGTGGAGAAATTTTTTCTGATATGTTAATATCAATTGTAGGAACATTTTTTGTGTTTAGTTTCTTTGCGCTAGTAGGAATGCCTAAATTTGAATAAAGAACAGTGAAGTTAACCGATTCTTTTGCGAAATAAAACAGTTGACTTCTGATCTGATCTTCTGTTAAATTGTTCATTCTTAGAAATGGGCCAATATATTTTAACATTTTTACACCACCAAAAACTAGTCCTTATAAAGATAATATGAAACAAAATGCAAAAAGGTGAATAAAGAAAGGAAGAAATACAAAAAATGATAACAGGAAAACTTGAATGGAAAGAATTGGATAGAATAATAAAAAACTTTACGGGAGTAAAAAAGGAAGATGTAGTAGTTAGAAGTGGAATAGGTGAAGATTGCTCGGTAGTTAATTTCGGAGAGTACGATTTGGTCTTATCTACAGACCCTATAACAGCAGCGAAAGAAGATATAGGTGGTATTCTCGTAAATATAAATTGTAACGATTTAGCTTCAGCAGGCGTCCTACCTTTAGGAATTATGGTTACAATTTTAGCACCTCCTACAGTGGAAATAAAAGAAATTGAAAAAGTAATGAGTGATATTAACAGAGAGTGCATTAAACTTAATATAGAAGTAATTGGTGGACATACAGAGGTAACTGATGCTGTTAACAAAGTTGTAGTTTCGGCAACTGTTATAGGTAAAACAGAAAAAGGCAAAGCAGTGGAAACAAAAGGAGCAAGAGTAGGCGATTCAATTATAGTTACAAAAAAACTTTGTATTGAAGGGACCTATATTTTAGTGAATGATTATTGTGATGAAATACAAGACGTTCTAACTAAAGAAGAAATTAAAAAAGCTAATCAATATAAAGAACAATTAAGCGTTGTAAAAGAAGGTGTACTATCTGGAAAATTTGGCGTTAATTCGATGCATGATATAACAGAAGGTGGAGTACTTGGAGCTCTTTGTGAAGTAGTAGAAGCTTCACAAACTGGGTTTGAAGTTTGCTATAATAATATGCCAATTAGTGATATTACTATCAAGTTATGCAAGTATTTCAAAATTGACCCACTTAAATTTATTTCATCAGGAAGTATGCTAATTTGTAGCAATAGAGGCGAAGGACTAATAAAGTTCTTAAAAGAAAACGGTATTGAAGCTTATGAAATTGGAAAAATAAAAAATGAAGGGAAAATTCTAATTAAAAATGGTAAAAAAATAGAAGTGGAATTAATTGAAAGAGATGAAATATATAAATTATAATTACAATGCACAATGCACAATGCACAATGCACAATGCACAATGCACGATGCACAATTAAAATCCGAAATAAATAAATATAATTAAAATATAAAAAGAAATAAATGCAAATAAAAATAAATGCAAAAAAAAATAAAATAAAAGTAAATAAAAAGAAAGGCAAAATACACAAAAATATAGACGAAAATATTATAAGAGTCAAAATAAAAGTATAGATAAAAAAATGATTAAAGAATAATTAATAATGTGAAATAATTGAGACATATAATATTTTACGAATGGAGAGATAATAATGAATAAACTTATAGTAGCGAGCAATAACCAGCATAAAATAGAAGAAATTAAGGCAATACTTTCAAAATTTGATTTGGAAATTTTATCTTTAAAAGAAGCAGAAATTGATATTGATGTAGAAGAAAATGGAGTTACTTTTATAGAGAATGCGCTTATAAAAGCGAGGACTATAAAAGAACTTTATCCTGAGTTTATGGTGCTCGCAGATGATTCGGGTCTTATGGTAGATGCACTTAATGGTGAACCTGGGGTTTATTCAGCAAGATATAGCGGTGAACATGGTAATGACAAAGCAAACAATAATAAGCTCTTAAAAGAGATATCTAGTATTAAGAAAGGAGATAGAAAAGCTAGATTTGTTAGTGCTATAGCATTAATAATGGATGGAAATATTACAATTGAAGTAGAAGGATATGTGCATGGAATTATTATTGATGAGGAAATTGGACAAAATGGATTTGGTTATGATCCTTTGTTTTTCATACCAGATAAGAATAAAACATTTGCTCAGATGACTTCAGATGAAAAGAATTCTATTAGTCATAGAGCAAATGCACTTAAATTATTAGAAGAAAAGCTAAAAAAATATTTATAGGAGGGAATACTTTGGTTATAGGAGTTATAAGTGATACGCATAGAAATACCTATATATTTAATAAGCTTTATCAAGCTGTACAAAATACTGATATGTTAATTCATTTGGGAGATAATGTTCAGGATGTAAGAGAGTTTTCAAATTATTATAAAAAAGAAATTATATTTGTTAAAGGAAATTGTGATTTTTCTACCACAACTCCTAATGAAATTATTGAGGATATTGAAGGTAAAAGATTTTTCATAACACACGGGCATAATTATGGCGTGAAATTTTCTTTATTGAAATTAAAATTAAGGGCAGAAGAATTAGGAGCTGATATAGTGCTATTTGGACATACCCATGTATCTACTATTTTATTCGAAAACGGTATATGGTATATCAATCCTGGCAGTCCTTCTTTGTCTAGAGATGGGTTCAATAGTTATGCTATTATAGACATAATAGAAGGTAAGGTGAATCCTAGTATTAGGTCTTTGTAAAAAATTTTTAAAAAAAAGTATTGACGAAACCCAAAAATTATTGTAGAATAGTTTTTGTCGTCAGGAACGAGACAGACAAACAAAACAATGAAATGCAACGGGGTATAGCGCAGATGGTAGCGCGCGTGGTTTGGGACCATGAAGCCGCGGGTTCAAGTCCTGCTACCCCGACCAGTTTCTGCGGGTGTTGCTTAATGGTAAAGCTCTAGCCTTCCAAGCTAGCCACGAGGGTTCGATTCCCTTCACCCGCTCCATTGTAAATGCGTCTTTAGCTCAGTTGGATAGAGCAACGCCCTTCTAAGGCGTGGGCCAGGGGTTCGAATCCCTTAAGGCGCACCATTTATGATTTAAACGTGAATAGCTTAGTGAATGAAGCATCTAATCTTTGTGGAATATTTTAGATTTTCAATTTCTGTTCGCGTACCATACTGTGGTGGGTATAGCTCAGTCGGTAGAGCGTTAGATTGTGGTTCTAAATGCCAAGGGTTCGATTCCCTTTATTCACCC
>NZ_JBTVVN010000022.1:0-68838 GCF_054819755.1 Clostridium sp. DL1XJH146 | reverse complement strand
TGAACTGTGAACTGTGAACTGTGAACTGTGAACTGTGAACTGTGAACTGTGAACTGTGAACTGTGAACTGTGAACTGAAAGTGAGGTATGTTTAAAGTGTATATTAATATATATAAATCTCCTATAGGACTTTTAGAAATTGCTACGACTGAAAAAGGATTATGTTATATTAACTTTGTAGAAGACAAAAAATCTAATGCTAAACAGTATGATGAAACTAAAGATAACTTTTTATCAGAAGAAAGTATTAGAGTGTATAATGAAGTTATTAATCAATTAGATGAATATTTTAATGGAGAAAGAAAAGAATTTGATATAGATTTAGTTTTAGATGGCACAGAGTTTCAAAGTAGGGTTTGGAATGAATTAAATAATATTCCTTATGGAGAAATTAGAAGTTATAAGGACATTGCAGAAGCTATCGATTCACCTAAGGGGTATAGGGCAGTAGGAAATGCTAATAATAAGAATAAAATACCAATTATAATACCTTGCCATAGAGTTGTTGGTTCAAATGGCAAACTTGTAGGATATGCAGGGGGGATGTGGAGAAAAGAGTGGCTACTAAATCATGAAAATAATATTGTAGGTGAATAGGATTTGTATCTGAATAGATGGGATTCTTAGAATAGATATGTATTAATGTATAATGCACAATGCACAATGCACAATGCACAATGCACAATGCACAATTAAGGATGAAATATTTTAGCGGAGCTAAAATATTTCTATAATTATATTAGTTATAATTTTGCTTTGCAAAATTTGTAAGAAGATTTAATAAAATAAAGATTTTCTGAGGAACGAAGAAAATCATCAATAATTGTGCATTGTGCATTGATAATTGTGCATTGGGAAAAGTGCATTGGGAAAAGTGCATTGGGAAAAGTGTATTATTTTAAAAATAATAAATGAACAAAATTTAGTAAGAGGTGAAAATAATGAGTAAAGTATTAGAAAATCTACAACCTAAAAAAGTCTTTAGCTATTTTGAAGAAATGAGTAATATTCCAAGAGGGTCAGGTAATGAAAAAAGGATATCTGATTATCTTGTTGATTTTGCAAAGGAGCATAAGCTTGAGTATTATCAAGATGATGCCCTAAATGTGATAATTAAAAAGCCAGCATATAAAGGTTATGAAAAAACACAAACTGTAATTATTCAAGGTCATATGGACATGGTTTGTGAAAAGAGCGAAGAGATGCAGCATGATTTTGAAAAAGATCCTTTAGATTTGCAAGTAGATGGTGATTTTGTAAAAGCAAATTTAACTACTCTAGGTGCTGATAATGGGATTGCAGTGGCTTTTGCTTTAGCTTTGTTAGATTCAAAAGATATTCCGCATCCCCCTATAGAAGTTTTGGTAACTACCGAAGAAGAAACAGGAATGAGTGGAGCTGCAAATGTCGATGGTAGTAAATTAAATGGGACGATATTAATAAATATAGATTCAGAAGAAGAAGGAGAATTGCTTACTAGTTGTGCTGGAGGAGTAAGAAGTATTGTTGAGTTACCTATAGATTGGCAAGAAGTTGGAAATAATCAAGTTGAATATAAAATTAAAATTAGTGGATTAAAAGGTGGCCATTCAGGCATAGAAATAGATAAAAATAGGGCGTCAGCAGCTAAACTACTTGGCAGATTACTATTTAACTTGAATAAAGAATTGAAATTTAAATTGGCTCATATTGAAGCGGGGGCAAAGATGAATGCAATTCCAAGAGATGCATTTGCCAAAATATTAATAGATAAGAGTGATATAGAAAAATTACAGAAAATAATGAATTCCTGGGAAATAACTTTTAATAATGAATACAGTGGTGTAGAAGATAAAATCAATATATCATTGGAAGAAATATTAAAACTTGATGGAAAAGCTTTTACGGATGATGTGAAAGAAAAAGCCATTACTTTACTTGTAACAATACCACAAGGAGTTCAAAGTATGAGTCCTCACATAAGTGGATTGGTTCAAAGTTCAACTAACTTAGGAGTAGTTAAAACTACAGATAGTATATTAAGTTTTGAAAGTGCAGTTAGAAGTTCGGTTAAATCTTTGAAAGATGAAATAACAAATAGAATTGAAGCAATTTCAAAAATGGTAGGAGCAAATCAAAAATTGATTAGTGCTTATCCAGAATGGCAATATAAAGAAGATTCTTATATTAGAGATTTATTTGCAAGTACATATAAAGATATGTATGGAGTAGATACTAAAATCACAGCAATCCATGCTGGCTTAGAATGTGGCCTTTTAAAGGAAAGAATAGGTGACATTGACATGATATCTTTTGGACCTAATATGTATGATGTACATACTCCACAAGAAAGATTAAGTATTTCATCTACTAAAAGAACTTGGGAGTTTTTACTTGGGGTACTTAAAAGAATATAATAATGCACAATGCACAATGCACAATGCACAATTAAGGAGGAAATATTTTAGCGGAGCTAAAATATTTCTTTAATTTTATAAACCAATAAACCAATAAACCAATAAACAAAAGCTAATAAATCAATAAAAAAAGGCCAGTATATAAATTTGGATAAAACCAATTTATATACTGCCTTTTTTAGAGGTGTTTGTTTTTAAATTAAATAAAGATTTTCTGAGGAACGAAGAAAATCATCCATAATTGTGCATTGTAAATTGTGCATTGTGCATTGCTTTAAAGCTGTGCATTGCTTTAAAGCTGTGCATTGCTTTAAAATTTAAAAACAACCATAAATATATAGTATAATAACGGTATAAATATAGCGGGTAACATATTTGCTACTTTTATTTTTTTAATCTCTAACATATTAAAGCCTAAGGCTACTATCAATAAACCACCTATAGCTGACATTTCAGTTATAACGGAATCTACTAAAAGTCCTTTTAATAATGATGCAGCTATTGTAATTAACCCTTGATATAAAAATACAGCAGCAGCAGAGAAAATTACTCCAATACCCATTGAGGAAGCAAAAATTATAGAAGCAATACCGTCTAATGTGGATTTTGCAAAGAGCGTTTCATGATTGCCTGTTAGTCCACTCTGTAGTGCACCTACTACAGCCATAGAACCTACACAGAATAAAAGTGATGAAGTTACAAAGGCTTTAGCTATTCCACTTTCACTAGAAGAGAATTTATTTTCTATATTATGACCAATATTTTCTAATGCTTGTTCGATATTTAAAAATTCACCTAAAATACTTCCAATTACCATACTAATAATAACAAGCATAATATCTTCTGTTTTAAGGGCATTTTGAAGACCTATTAAAATTACAGCTAAAGATATTCCTTTCATAATTGTATCTTTATAATTTTCTGGAAGGCCTTTTCTTAATAATAAACCTATTAAGCTACCTAAAACGATTGCAATTGTATTTACAATGGTACCTAGCATAGTATCTTTTCCTCCTATTTTTTCATTAGGTATATATTATAACGAAATGAATATTTATACAATAAAAATAATTACTTAACTTTCGAAAAATATTAGCTTATTTAGTATTTTTTGCATATATATTATTATTTTGCAGAAAATAATCATAAATTATGAATAACAACAAGGGAGGAACTTTAATTGATTAATAATAAAGATTTATTTCAAAGTACGGTTGATAAAGTAAATGAGAAGTTAGAAAATAGAAATAGGATTGAACAAATAATTACTACAACAGAAAATTATGTGAGGACTGAAAGACATTTAGAACAACATTCTGACATAGGAGACAAACAAAATATTCAGCATGCAAAAGAGATACAAAAAAGAAGGAAAGAAGATATTGAAAGATTAAAGAATAAAATTGTTTATGGAGAGAATTTTAATCAAAATGAGTATAATAATTTAGTGGAAAATTATGAGGCAACAAAAGAATACTTAGAACATAATATTGGCAAAATTGATGAATATGATTATAATTGTTTACTAGAAAAACAAAAACACAGGGAAGAAAAGCTGAAAGAATTAATAATCTATTAGAATGATAATAAATATTAAAGAAAAATGATTATTGATATTGACTTTTATTTGAAACTAAGTTAATCTAGTTGTGAGGTGATAAATATGAAATTAAATTTAGAATTAGATGAACAATCTTTAGATGCATTAAAGAATGCTTTTAATGATAAACCAGAAGAAGCACCTGATACTATTAGAGTATATGCTATGGGAGAGGGCGGATGTTCCGGTCCTAGATTTGGATTAGCTTTTGATGGAATGTTGGAAAGTGATGTCCTATATGAAACAGAAGGTATAAAAGTAATTATGGATAAAGATGAATATGCTTCATATGGAGATATAAGAATTTCATTTATGGGATCTGGCTTTTTAGTTGCTCCTGTAAATCAAGCAGAAGGCGGATGCTCAACTTGTAGTGGATGTCATTAATAAAAAAAGTTGGCTTATGCCAACTTTTTTTTAGAGTCCAGCTAGAATATAAGTTAAAAATACTTGATTTTTAAAGATAATTTTTTACAGAAGCTGAATAACTAGTGTAGATTACTTATTATAGTAAAATCACTATGAACTATGAACTATGAACTATGAACTATGAACTATGAACTATGAACTATGAACTATGAACTATGAACTATGAACTAGTATCCTAGTAATAAAAATAGTAGGAACTATTAAGATAATCTTCATTATACTTTAGTGATAAATTGTATAATCTTTTTTTTATTTTCGAAGGGTCATCAAATTCTTTTATGGCTTTAAAAAAGCTGTTTTTTTCACGTAAGGTAGCTTTATCTTTGAAATAACCCCAAATATGCTCAGCAGTATTAATAAAATTTCCTTTTGAATAAGGCAGAGAGATACATTCATCAATAAAATAATAAAAATGTTCAATGCTAGTATCAGAATTCATCATATGACTACCTTTTTTATAAAGAGCATAATCTTTTTCCATAACCAGATATTTGTATTTTGCCCATTCACTTGTAAGGGTACTTTTTGAAGGATTTATAGATAAACTATTTATACATTTTAGCGCTGATATATTTTTATCTTTAACTTCCAACATTATATCTGTATCAAAACCTTTTATCTCTGAATAATAATCTAAAAATTCTTTTAACATAATAGTTTTAGAATGTGACCTACCATTTTTTAAGGGGTCAGCTTGAGAATAGTGAGTTTTCATTTTACCATCTTTTAAATTCCAAGTTGTACTAACTCCCTCAAAAATTTTTTTATATGACCAATCTAAAGAAGGATTACATTTATGATGTAAATTGTCGAAAACTACGGGAATGTTTAATGAATTACTAATCTTTAGTACATCTTGTAGAGTATATGATTTATCATCATTTTCAATAATAACTCTATTTTTGCTTGAGAAAGATAGCTTTTGGTAGTTTTTTTCAAATCGTTCTATAGCTTCAGTCTTATTGCCGTATACACCACCTATATGTATAACTATTTTGTGAGTATAATCAAGTTGTAGTAAATCTAGAAAGTTAGAATGGTAATCAATATCTTTTATGCTGTTTTGAACCACATTTTCATTTGGTGAATTAATGACGGAGTATTGACCAGGATGCATCGAAACACGAAGATTATTTTCTTTGATATAGGTTCCGATTTGTGAAAAATTATTTTCAAAACATTTCTCCCATTTAATATCATTAATACTATGGCCTGCAAAAGGAATTATATCTGAACTGATTCTGAAAAAATTAATATTATTATTTTTGTTATATTCTAGAATACGTAATAAATCTATAAGGTTTAAATTTGCAGCATTATAGAAATTTTCTTCAGTAAAGTTTTTTAGTAAAAATTTTCTGGTTGTTTTATATGGTACAGCTAAAGGGATACAAGCGTAACCAATCATATTAATTACTCCTTTTTTAAAAAAATCATAAATATATAATAATATAGATAAAAAAAAGCGAGTCAATAATATCTTATTGACTCGCAATTAAAGAATAAACAAAAATAAAAACATATTAGGAAGTGTTATCCTAATCTAAAATACTCTTAGAGATGAAATTCTAAGATGCAACCTTTTTCGCTATGCTTTTATATTTTATTATGGTTTATAAAGAGTGTCAAGTGGAAATTATTTAATAAATAAAATTGTAACTCCTAATACGGCTACAATAGAACCTATAATTTCTTTAATGGTAATTTTCTCTTTAAATAAAAAGATAGAAGGAGGTATTATCATAACTGGAACTATAGAAGTTATGGTAGATACAATACCAGCTTTGGTATATTGAACAGCTAATAAAGATAGTGATACTCCGATAAAGGGTCCGAAAATTGCACCTAAAGTTATAAATGACATAGCATATTTGTTGTGGATGGCAGGTTTTAAAGTTGTCCATTTTTTAGAAAAAAAGAATAATATAGCAAAGCCTAGAATTCCAAAGATAGTTCTTATTTGAGATGCAGCAAATGCGTTATAATCAGCCATACCTATTTTACTTAGGATTAAACCTAGAGATTGTCCAAAAGCACCTAAGAAAGCAAAGGTAATGCCTTTAATTGGATGGTTGAGTTTTATCTTGTCAGAAGTATCTTTTTTGAAAATTACAATACATATACCTAGTACAGTTATAAACATTCCTATAATACTAATTATACTAAGTTTTTCGCCAAGAATGAAATAGCCGAGTATTGCAGTAAGTGGAGGAGAAGCAGATAATACAAGCATAGAAATTCTTGCGCCAATTTCAACATAAGCTTCAAATAGAAATAGGTCTCCTAAAACTAAACCAACAATACCGGATAATCCTAACCATATCCAAGTATGTATGCTTGCATCGGTAGGTAAGAATAGTCCACGTAAAAAATAACAATATAATGATAATAAAAAAAATCCAATAATCAATCTTAAAAAATTCACAGCTAATGATCCAACTCTTTTTCCAGCTGCTTCAAAAGATAAAGAACAAACAGTCCAACAAATTGTACTAACTAATGCAGCGATTTCTCCTATGTATAAACCCATTATGATACTCCTTTTGAAAAATTAACTTATGTTTTAGAGTAATATGTAATAAAATTTAGTTTCTGATAACTAGCTTCTTTACTAGAAGTATTATAACAGAGTTATTTAATATAATAAATAGAAACAATTTATTTAAATTATAAGTTTAATATAGAGAAAACTATATTGATAGTTAGTTGATATAGTAGTAGAATAATCTTATAGTGAGTCGATAATAAGGGGATACATTTAAATAATTGTTAAAAAAATAACAATTATGAAAGGGGGAAACATGGATATACATATATGTATTGGAAGTTCTTGCCATTTAAAAGGATCTTACGAAGTAATCACAAAATTAACTGAACTAGTAGAAAAGAACAATTTAAGAGAGAAAGTAATAATCAAGGCTGCGTTTTGTTTAGGAAAATGTACCCAATCTGTATCTGTTAGAATTAACGAAAATGAGTTCTATTCTGTAAATAAAGATAAAGTTGACGAATTTTTTAATGATTACGTTTCAAGTAGGTTATAGTAATAGAATATTTTTAAGGGGGTTTTACTATGAATCTTATTGATTTTAATAGTCAAAACTGTAAGAACTGTTATAAGTGTTTAAGAACGTGCCATGTAAAGGCTATAAAAATTAAAGATGACAAAGCAGAAATAATGGAAGAAAAGTGTATTGCCTGTGGGCAATGTTTAGTAGTTTGTCCACAAGAAGCAAGATATATAAAGACGGATGTAGACAAAGTGCTTAACTTTATAAAAAGTGGTGAAAAGTGTGTTGTCAGCTTAGCACCATCTTTTGCAGGGTCTTTTGAGTATGAAGAATTTGGTCAAATGGTAACAGCACTAAAAAATATTGGATTTTATGCAGTAGAAGAGACAGCTGTTGGAGCAGAATTAGTTTCAAAAGAATATGAAAAATATATTAATAACAATAAGCTTAAAAATGTTATAACTACATGCTGTCCATCTAGTAATTTTTTAATAGAAAAATATTACCCTGAATTAATTAAGTATATGATTCCAGTTGTTTCACCAATGATTGCACATGCAAGAAGAATAAAAGAAAAATATGGTTCAGATACAAAAATTATATTTATAGGACCGTGTATTTCTAAAAAATATGAAGTTGCGTATGAAGATGAAACTAAATCTATTGATGCAGTAATAACTTTTGAAGAACTTTATAAATGGTTTAAATATAAGGAAATAAATATTTCGGATTTAGAAGAATCTGAATTTGATGAAGAAACATCAAAAGTTGGAACGTCTTATCCATTGTTAGGATCTGTAATTGACAGACTAGATATTGGAGATAAAAAATTAAAATATGATTATATTAAAGTTGATGGATTTGATAAGTGTAGAGAAATATTAGAGGAAATAAAAAATAAAAATATAGAAAATGTAATAGTAGAATTAAATGTTTGCATTGGTGGATGTATAGGTGGACCAGCAACACCCAAAGAAGAACAAGGGTTATTTGTAAGAAAGAAAAAAGTTAGTGACTATGTTAAAAGAAAAAATGATAAGGTTGATAATGATGAAAAGAAACATTATAATATTGGACTTGAGAAAAACTTTCAAAACAAAGCAGTAATTACAAATGAATATTCTGAGAAGCAAATTATTAGTGTTATGAGAGAAATGGGTAAATTTGAAAAAACAGATGAACTTAATTGTGGTGCCTGTGGCTATAATACTTGTAGAGAAAAGGCAAAAGCAGTTCTTGATGGTATGTCAGAAAAAACTATGTGTGTCCCTTATATGAGAAGTAAAGCTGAGAGTTTAACTAATGTTATTTTTGAGAATTCACCAAATGCTATATTTTTATTAGATGAAAATCTAGCAATTAAGGAATATAATCCGACGGCAGCTAGAATTTTTTTGTTATCTAATGAAGGATGTAATCCTAAAAATATTTTAAATATCATAAGTGATAAAAACTTAGTTAAAGCAAAAGAAAACAAAGAAAATGTTTATGGTGAGAAGGTTGCTTATCATCAATATGGGATTGTTATGCAAGAAAACATTTTGTACTTAGAAAAAGAAAAGATTTTTATAATAATAATGAATGATATAACATTAGAAGAAAAAAGAAAAAAAGAACTTGGCGTAGTAAAAGAAGAAACATTAGATGCAGCACAACGTGTAATAGAGAAACAAATGAGAGTAGCACAAGAAATAGCTAGCTTGCTTGGTGAAACTACAGCTGAAACAAAGGTGATTTTGACTAAACTAAAGAAAATGGCAAGTAAAGATGGTGATATATGATGAGTTATTTTATTGACTTTGCATATGAAAGTCTTAATAAATTTGGGGAAGAGTTGTGTGGGGATCATATTGAAGTTAATAGAACTAAGGATGGAATGATTATAGTGTTAGCAGATGGTCTAGGTAGTGGGGTTAAAGCTAATATTTTAGCAACACTTACATCAAAGATTGCTGGTACTATGCTAAAAGAGGGAGCTTCAATTCAGGAAACAGTGGATACTATTGCGCATACATTACCTATTTGTTCTGTGAGAAAAGTTGCATATTCTACATTTACTATAATAGAAATATTTAATAGCGGAAAGGTTAATGCTATTGAATATGATAATCCTCCATTTTTATTTTTTAGAAATAATAAACTAATAGAAGTACCAAAAGAAATGATGGTACTTGATAATAAAAAAATTTATAAGAGTACTTTTTATATGAAAGATGGGGATTACATAACTGTTGTAAGTGATGGGGCTATACATGCTGGTGTTGGCAAATTATTAAATTTAGGGTGGCAGTGGGAAAATATCGCAGAGTTTTTGGGCAAGCTAGATAGTAATACAAAGACTGCATTTGGAATATCTAAAGATTTGCTTCAAACTTGTAATGATTTATATGCAAATAAACCTGGTGATGATACTACGGTAATGACTATAAAGTTAACTGAACCGGAGTATGTAGAAATGATAGCTGGTCCACCCAAAAATCCTGACGATGATGAATTTATATTTAAAAAGTTCATGAGATGTAAAGGAAGCAAAATTATTTGTGGTGGTACTACAGCCAATATTGCAGCTAGGGTGCTTGATAAAAGACTTGAAGTCAATGAAGATACTTTAGGTATGAATGTCCCACCAACGGCATATATAGAAGGCTTCGATTTAGTAACAGAAGGAGTGCTAACTTTAACAAGTACTGTAGAGATAATTAAAGGGTATTTAGTCAATTGTTATGAAGAACCTTATAAATATAAATTTGATAGTATAGATGGAGCTACAAGATTAGCAGAAATTTTATTGAATAGATGTACACATCTCCATTTGTGGGTAGGTAAAGCAGTTAATCCAGCACATCAAAATCCTGATTTTCCTTTGGATTTGAATATAAAGCTTAAAATTATAAATGAACTTTCAGAAATATTAAAACAACTGGGTAAAAATGTGGAAATAACTTATCTTGATTAATTGATTATTTGACGTGTAATAGCGAAAATAAACATAAAAAAAGGAAAATAAATAAAATTTAAGGTATTTCCTTTGGGAATACCCTTTTTTTTTATAAAGTTATGGTATAATATAAAATGGTGTAAATTAGAACGCGAGGAGAGATTTCAATGGAGCAAGAAAATATTAATTCAATGAACGAAGTTATTACTGAAATCGATGAAACAATGAAAAAAATCGGTGTAGGTGATATACTAAACGGAACAGTTATTTCCGTTGGAGAAAATGAAGTACTAGTAAACATAGGATATATTACTGATGGAATAATCAGTAAAGAAGAAATGCCTGAAAATGATGAAGTTAATGCAGGTGATGAAATAGATGTTTACGTGTTAAAAGTAAATGATGGTGAAGGTAATGTAGCTTTATCTAAGAAAAAAGCAGATGCATTAAAAGTTTGGGATGAGTTAGAAGCATTAAATGAGAAAAGTGAAAACTTTATTGTTAATGTTAAGGAAGTTGTAAAAGGCGGAGTTACTGCTGATTTTAAAGGAGTAAGAGTATTTATTCCAGCATCTCATGTATCAGCAAGTTATGTAAAAGATTTATCAACATTCGTTGGAAATGAATTAGAAGTTGTATTAATTGATTTTGATAAAGACAAAAAGAAAGTTGTAGCTTCTAGAAAGCAAATTGAAATGGCAGAATTAGAAGTTAAAAAAGATGAAATATGGGCTTCTATCAAAAAAGGCGAAAAGAGAACAGGGAAAGTAAGTAGAATAGCTAAATTTGGTGCATTTATTGATTTAGGTGGATTAGATGGACTTGTTCATATTACTCAACTTTCTTGGGAAAGAGTTAAAAATGTTGAGGATGTTGTTTCAGTTGGTCAAGAAGTTGAAGTATATGTATTAGAGGTAGATAAAGAAAAGAATAGAATTTCTTTAAGTTTGAAAGATGTTAAAGGTAATCCTTGGGATGCAATGAAAGATAAGTTTAAAGTTAACCAAGTTGTAGAAGGTAAAGTTGTTAAACTTGCTAAATTTGGTGCTTTTGTTCAATTAGCTCCAGGGTTTGAAGGATTAGTACATTTATCTGAAATATCAGAAGATAGAATAGAAGAACCTTCTGATAAACTTTCAGTTGGAGAAAAAGTTAATGTTAAAATTCTTAATATTGATGTGGATAGTAAGAGAATATCTTTAAGTATAAAGGAAGCAGTTGATAATTCAGCTAAGTATGCTGAATTTATGGGTCAAGAAGAAGAAGGCGGAACTACTTTAGGCGACCTTTTTGGTGATAAATTAAAAGATTTATTTAAATAATCAATCAAAATTTTATTATGAAATAAAAAAACAGCTTACAAGTAAAATTGTAAGCTGTTTTTTAAAATAAAATTTTAAAAATGTATTTAATTTGTTTCTAGTTTCATACTACCAAGTTTAATCCAGTTTTTCTTTCTCATAAATTCAGAAATTATAATAGTGAGTATAGCAGGGGCTATAAATTCTAGAAGAATGATTTCAGCAATAAGTAGCGGTGCTGATATTGTGCCTTGCATAGCTGTATAGGTTCCTATAGGACCCACTAAACCACTTGTCCCCATACCAGCACCAATAGCTATATTTTCAAGCTCGAAAACTGTAATGGCTATTGGACCTAATATTGCACCAGCTAGTGTTGGAGGTATTAGTATTTTGGGATTTCTAAAAATATTTGCAATTTGAAGCATAGATGTTCCAAGGCCCTGCGAAATTAAACCAGACAATTTATTTTCACGATAACTAGCTACTGCAAAACCAACCATTTGCGCACAACATCCAATAGTTGCAGCTCCAGCAGCTGGGCCTGTAAGATTTAAAGATATTGCAATTGCAGCACTACTTATTGGTGCAGTGAGAGCGAGCCCCATTAAGGTAGCTACTATGATTCCCATAGGAATAGGGTTCAACGTTGTTGCAGTATTTATTAATTGACCAAAATCAGTCATAAAAGCTGCAATGTATGGACCTACGAATTTACCAGCTAAGGATCCAGCTATTATTGTAATAGAAGGTATAGCTATAATATCCATTTTCGTTTTTCCAGCAACAAGTTCGCCTATTTCTGCACCAAAAACTGCAGCTACATAAGCACCTACTGGTCCTCCGAGACTATAACCAAAGGCACCGGTTGCTGCAGATGAGAACATGGTAAGTGGACTAGTTTTTAATCCATAAGCTATGGCTACCCCAATGGCTGAACCAACTACAGGAGATTTAGCTGAAATAATTTCGGAAAATTCCGCTATAAAAGCTAAACCTGGTATTTTAGATATTTGAGATAATATAAGTCCAATTATTAATGAAGCAAAAAGTCCTAAAGCCATGGCACTAAGAGCATCTAAAAAATAACGTTTAAAAGCCCTTTTAAAAATTGAATCTGATTTTTTCATATAAATTCTCCTCTTTCTTGAAATGTAATGTATATTTTTCATAAAACCGTATTTCTATAAAAATATTGTATTGTAAAAAAAACGAGCATTATATATACACATGTATATACACTAATGTGATTTTATCATATCTCAAATTTATCTTCAACTATTTAGGATAGGATATATTAAATTTTTTATGCGTCAGATTATTAAATTAAGTCTATGTTTTAGAATATTATTATTCTGAAATGATAACTATTCTGCAATGATAACTATTGAGAAAATGTGTATTTAAAATTAAACTATGCTATAATATCGTTAGTATAAAGACAATTTATTGTTAATTTATAACCATGAATTGCAAAATATTAATTATTCACTGAGAACTGAAAACTGTGAACTGTGAACTGTGAACTGTGAACTATAATTCTTATGGGAGGAACGATGTGAGTATTTTATATTACGACTGTTTTGCTGGTATAAGCGGTGATATGAATTTAGGGGCAATGATTGATATCGGAGTAGATGAGACCTATTTAAAGAATGAATTACTTAAATTAAACAATAGTGAAGAATTTAAGCTACAAATTAGAAAGGATAGTAGGAAAGGAATTACTGGTACAAAAGTAGATGTGATTTTATTAAAAGAAAAAGAACTTAATAAACAGGACAATTATGAAAAATATGAAAAAAATATATATAGTAAGAACTATAGTCATTCCTATAATAATAGAAACTTTAAAGATATTGAAGACATAATAATTAATAGTGATTTAGGTGAGAGAGTTAAAATATTGAGTATGAAAATATTTAAGAAGGTTGCAGAAGCAGAAGCAAAAGTTCATGGAATACCTATAGAAGAAGTACATTCACATGAAGTTGTGGCTGTTGATTCTATTGTTGATATAGTTGGAGCGGCAATATGCATTGATTATTTAAATGTTGACAAAATTATTTCATCATCAGTAGAAGTTGGAGATGGTTTTGTAAAATGTGAACATGGTAAAATTCCTGTACCTGCACCAGTGACAGTAGAAATTTTAAAAGGGATTCCTATAAAGTCAGGAGGGGATAATTACGAGACTACAACTCCTACAGGGGTGGCTATTTTAGCTGTAGTTGCAGAAGAATTCGTTGATAAAAAAGAATTTATCATTGAAAAAATTGGTTATGGTATAGGAACTAAAGATAATAATATTCCTAATGTGCTTAGGATATTTTTAGCTAAAGAAAAAGCTGAATTAAAGAGAGATGAAATATTAGTGTCAGAGTGTAATATTGATGATATGAACCCTGAACACTATGAGTATGTTTGTAATAGGCTTTTTAATAATGGTGCTTTGGACGTTTATAAAACTAATATTTTAATGAAAAAAGAAAGACCAGGTATTTTGTTATCTGTAATTTATGAAGAAAAAGATGAAGCTAACATAGATGAAATTTTATTGAAGCATACTTCAACTTTAGGAATAAGGAAGAGAATAGAAAAAAGAAAAAAACTTAATAGAGAGTTTATTTTAGTTGATACAGAGTATGGAGTAATAAAATTCAAATTAGCATTTATGGATAAAAAATTAATTAAATATAAAGCTGAATATGAAGATTGTAAGAAAGCAGCTATTAAATTTGATTTGCCAATATATAGAGTACAAAACAGAGCGAATTACGCTATTGAAAAAATGATTGAAGATGAACGAATTGATAAATAATGAATGGAGTTGTAGTATAAAATGATAAATATGGCAGTAGTAAATCAAGTTTTAGTTTTATTTTTAATAATGTTTATAGGCGTTATTGCCAAAAAGAAAAATATTATTGACGAAACAATAAATAAAGGATTAACAAATCTCTTGTTAAATATAACAGTACCATTATTGATAATAAATGCATTTAATATAGAGTATTCTCAAGAATTAATAGCAAATATGACAAAAGTATTTTTATATTCCTTGTTATTATTTACGTTATTTTCAATTATTGGAGGATTGTTTTATCTTAAATATGATGTTGATAAAAGAGCAGTATTGAAATTTGCAACTATTTTTTCTAATTGTGGATTTATGGGATTTCCTTTAATATTCAGCATATATGGAAATGTTGGTATTCTCTATACATCTATTTTCAATATTCTCTTTAATGTGTTTGTGTGGACTTACGGGATGATGCTTTTTACGGATAAAAGAAATTTAAAAGATGCAAAAAAATTGTTAAAAAATCCGGCACTTATTGCCGTTTTAATTGGGGTACTATTACTTGTGTTGCCTATAGAATTGCCAAGTGTTCTTTATATGACCTTTGAATTAGTTGGAGATACAACAACTCCTTTATCAATGATTATAATAGGTGTTATGGTAGCAGATGTTAATATAAAAGAAATTATAAACGACTTTTCACTATATTATGTGTCTTTAATAAGATTGATAATTGTACCCATAATTACTTATTTTATTTTAAATTTATTACATGCAGATGTTTTAATTAGGGATATTATAGTTGTTTTAGAAGCCATGCCGGCTGGTAGTTTAGGGGCAATATTTGCAGAAAGTACTAATAAAGAACCACGATATGCTTCTAAAGTTGTCTTTGTTACAACGCTATTTTCCGTTGTTACCATTCCTATTGTATTATCTATTATAAGTTAAGTTATGTTTTATAATATTTTTGATATTAAAACTTTAGTAAGTTAAATTAGTTTAGTACAAATAATAATTAGCAATATAAAAAAAGTGCCTTGAGTAAGATGAACTTACTTTATAGGCACTATTTTTGTTTCGTAGATTTCACAATAATTATTAGACTTATTGGACATAGAAAAGCCAAAATATTTTTGATTACCATATAATTCTTCCTTTGAGTCTATTTCAATAGGAGATGAAGCTGATGTAATGCATTTATTGTCTAAATATATAATTATCCCCATACTATTATCATCAATTCTATTAATTAGAATATTGATATCATGGGCATTTGAATACCAGTTATTTTCATTATAGTCCCAAATAATATCTTCTAAATTATATTTTTTTATAATGGATTTCTTATATCCGAAAATTGATTTTTCAATCTTATTTATAATTATTTGGCTAAGGTCATTATTATTTGAAAGTTCTACGGAATATCCAGTAATTAATTTTTTGCTTGAAAATTCTGCATCAAAAATAAAATTCAACTCGTTTTTAATAGATTTTAAATTTATTTTTGATGAAAATGAATATTGGGTATTTTCATTTTGGAAATAAATCTCCCCATTTTTAAAAGATAAAAAGTCAGAATTTTTATTTAAACTTAAATCATTAGATATAAAATAGCTTTCTTTAGCTAAATCACCGTAGGTTATATCTGTAAAATTGTATTGATAGTCTTTTTCATTGTTATTGACTATTACATAATTATCATGTTTAGTACAGTATATTTTATATTGACCTAAACTATCTTTGAAGATTAAGTAGTCACCATTTCCAGGACAAACCACAGGATTTTCAAAATAATTATTTTCTGTATCATTTATGAAAGAATAATCTAATTCATTTATTTCTCCTTCTAATTGAAGTAAATAGTATTGATATAATATTTGTTCTCGATTTATTAAGCAACTTTTATAAGTTGAAGAGCTAATTATAGATATGCCTATTGGAACTAAAAAAGCAATAAGAATAATGTATATGAGTATAATAGTAATTAATTTAACGAAAGAAATATTTTCAAAAATATCATTTAACATTTTATCACCTAGGGTTTAAATTATTGAAGAATAAATTTATCAATGAGTATATTAATTTTGAAATCTATATTAAAATTGTAACACCTTAGTCTAGTAATTGATATAATTTATGAATATTTTTTGATTATTTATATCAATAGTTTGATCTTAATTAATTATTCTTATGGAATAAAATGAAATATAACTTAAAATTTCACTGATTTGTAACATAAAAATATATAATTTATAATACAATCAAATATAAATAGATTATCTGTTTGGTGTTAGATTAATAAATATATATTTTTAAAACCTAGGGGTGAGTTAATGAAAAAAAATTATAGATGGATTATGATAATAGGCGCATTAATATTAGTTAGTTTTATAATTATAGTGATTATTAAAAATCCAACAAGTGTTGATGCAATAGCAATTAAAGAAACTACATTAGATGATGATACATTGGTATTGACATTTAGTGACGATATTATACTTAATGAGAAAACGGAAAACTGCTTTTCAATTAAAGATGAGGAAGGAAAAGAAATACCTGTTGAATTAAGACTTTCAATTGATAATAAAAAAGTATATGTGAATATTGATGAGGGAGTTAAAGGATATAAATTAGGTGATAAATATACCTTATGTGTTACAAAGGGAGTACAAAGTTTAGATTATGCAGATTTAGAAAATGATTATTACTATGAGTTTCAAGTAGATGAAAAACAAATAGACTTTATTTTAGGGTTAGGTAATATTTTGACAGATGCAGTGTGCAATGATAGAGATTATGAGTGGTACATAGATCAAGGAATTACTGGAACTTATGCGATAGAAAATGCAGGGGCTGCTTGTGCAGTTATGGCTAGCAAATGGGTTTCAAAAGAAAAGAGTACAAATGTGCCAAGTGCAAGGAAAACAATTAAATCAACAGGTGGATTATGGACTACTGAAGATGTTCAGATTTATCTTGAACAAAAAGAAATTGACAATATTGTTGTTGAATTTACGGATATAGAAGAAATGAAAAATGAAGTTAAAAATGGAAATATTCTAATTGTACACGTTGATACAAGTAAAATTTCCTATAATAGTGATTTTTCTCTACATATAGGAAGATTTTATGAATATGAAGGGCCTCATTTTTTTATAATTAAAGGTTATAAAGAGGTTGATGGCAAAATTTATTTTGAAGTATATGATCCTAACAATTTTTCAAAAAGATATTCAGATAATACGCCAAAGGGAAAAGATAGATACTATTTGAGTGATGAAGTATTAGAAGGTATGAAAGCACAATGGAATTATTATTTTATAATAAAAGAAGCATAAAAATTAGATTGTGATTAAAGCTACTGTTAATAATATTAATTTAACTGTAGCTTTTTTTTATTGTAATCTAGAATTAAACATATGTATAAAGGATAGTTGCAGAATAAAATGATAAATATTACAATTATATATAAGAATACAAAAAAAGTAATAAGGATGATGTGGATGATTAAACGTTTAATTAATATTATAACATTAATACTAATTACAGTATTAATAGGAATAGGAGTATTAGGTGTACTCAATTTCACAAAACTAAGCCAAATCACTATAAATAATTCCCATTTTGATAGATTACATCCTCCTAAATATAGGTTTATGGTAATTGTAGATGGTACAGATTCTAGTTATATTGAAGAATTTAAAAGAGGAATTGATAGAGCTAGTACAGACTATTCTGTTGCCTTGGAAATTTGGAGTTTTAAAGGAGATCAGAAAGAGGAAAATATATTAAAGCAATTTGATATTGCTATAAAATCAAAAGTGGATGGAGTTATTATTCAAACTTTTGATGATGATAGATTTGAAGAAGTTTTTAAAGAAGCAAACAATAATAATATTCCAGTCATTACTATTTCATCAGATATTCCATCTGAAGAAAAGGTTAGCTTTTTTTCTTATAATGAATATCAAATTGGTTTAAAAGTTGGTGAATTATTAAATAGTGAATTAAACAAATCACAAATTAGTGGAGGTACTATTGTTGTACTCCAAAATGATCAAATTTATCATTATAATCAAGTTATTGCATTAAAAGACCAATTTGAAGAGAAATATATAATCAAACCGGAGAAAGTAGATATTAAAGGTGAAAATATATTGAATGCAGAAGGTCTAACAAGGGAAATAATTAATAAATATGAAGATTTAATTGGAATTATATGTTCTAGTGGAGAAGAAACTTTAGGGGTCATTCAAGGGTTGAAAGATACTAATAAGATGGATGATGTAATGGTTTTTGGATTTGATTATTCAAAAGAAATATTAGACTACATTGATAAGGGGGTAATAACTGGAACTATTATAGCTGATAATGAAAAACTAGGGTACGAGGCAATAGAAAATATGGTTAAGTATAATGATGAAGAGTTCGTATCTATGTATAATGATATTTCAGTTGAGATAATTACCAAAGAAAATTTGGACATGTATATCTATGAAACGGGTGAAAAAAGTGACTAGTAAAATCAGAAAAAAAATTAAGATGAATACAATTAAGAAAAAAATGATATCCTATTATATGATTATGATTATATTTATGAGTATTTTAAGTATATATTCTTTGAGTATCACCAATAAATACAAGGAACAAATTGATTCAATGTTTGTAAGAACTCTTATTATTAAAGATATTTCAGATGAATTATCTTTAGTTGATAAAGAATTAGTAATTTATTTATCAACTAAAAGTTCTGATAGCTTAAATAATTATATGATGCATACTGATAAATTAAAGAAAAATACGACAAAACTTTCTGGTGAAATAAAAAATTATACAGAAGAAGAATTGATGTTTATGGATATTGAAAATATGGTAAATGAGTATATTTTAGAAACAGAGAAAGCTATTTCAGAAAAAAGAAAAACTGATGTAATGGCATATACTAATACTTATGATGAAATTTTAAATACCATGAACTATATAATGGATTATATTTCAGAATTGAATAATAGACAACTTTATAGAAATGCTACGAATTATACATACATGTCTAAACAAATTGAGACAGCTAATTTTTTGAATGTTATATTAATTATTGATTTGATTTTGCTTGCTATTATAATTGTCTATAAAACTACTAATAAAATGATAAGGCCATTGATTAAGCTTTCTCATTCAGCTGAAGATATTTCCAAAGGTAATTTTACAACAGAAGAAGTTGTAGTTAAAACAAATGATGAGATTGAAATTCTTTCAATAGCTTTTAACAAAATGAAAAAGAGCATACATGTTTATATTGAGCAACTTAAAGAAAAAGCTGCCACTGAAACAAAGCTTAAAGATAAGGAAATGGAAAACATTAAAATGGAAAGTCTTTTAAATAATGCAAGGCTATACGCTTTGCAATCACAAATGAATCCTCATTTTCTATTTAATACAATAAATGCTGCGGTACAATTAGCAATGATTGAAAGAGCAGACAGAACTAGTGAATTTTTAGAAAATATGTCGCGAGTCTATAGATATAATATTAAACAAATAGATTCAGAAGTTACTATAACTCAAGAAGTACAAAATGTTAAAGATTACTATGAATTGTTAAAAGTTCGTTTTGGAGATTTAATTCAATTTCATTTTAAAATTGAAGAGAGTGAAGTTGACTATAGGATGCCACCATTAATTATGCAACCACTTGTAGAAAATGCTTATATTCACGGATTAAGTAAGAAAGAAGACGGGGGAGATGTTTACATTAGTGTTTTAAATGAATTTTCTAAAACAATAATAGTCGTAGAGGATAATGGAGTTGGTATGACAGAGGATATAATAAAAGAGATTTTAGAGTCTAAAGAATGTGAAAATAAATCAGAAAAATTAAACAAAAAATCAACAGGTGAATCTCCTAAAATTGGAATGAAAAATGTAATAGATAGATTGGAATTATTTTATAAGTGTAAGGGACTTGTTGAGATTGCAAGTATTGAAAACAAAGGAACTAAAGTAATTATTTCAATTCCACATTACAAGGGGGATATAGAATGATAAAAATAATGATTGTTGATGATGAACAAATTGTAAGACAAGGCATTAAATTTATTATAGACAAAGAATTTTCAGGAATACTCAAAGTGGTTGCTATAGCAAAATCAGGAAGAGAAGCTATTGAATTATTTGAAGAAGAAAGACCATCTATTATTTTAATGGATATTCAAATGCCTGGTATTAACGGTATAGAAGCTATTAAACAAATAAGACATATTAATCCGCATGTAAGGGGTGTTATTATATCAGCGTATGAACAATTTGAATATGCAAAACAAGCTTTGGAATTAGGAGTAAATGATTACATATTAAAACCTATTAATAGGGACAAACTAAAGAATGTGCTGAATAAAATCATTACAGAAATTGAGGATGAGAAAAAAAATAAAAATAAAGAGATGGATATTCAAGAAAAATTATATATGATGGCACCTGCATTAGAGGATGGTTATGTTTATTCAATTTTGATGGATTGTAATTATCGACAACAAGCTTGTGATTATAGAAATTTATTGGATATAGAAAAAGAATATGGTTATTTTATTGTTATTGAATTTGAAAAAGAGATAATTACTAAAAGTGTCAAAAATGAAATAAATATTGGGCATAGTGTTTTGTATAAAAAAATAAGAGATTCTATTAAGTATAAATGTAAGTCAGTAGTAGGTATGATTTCAGTTAATCGTATAGGTATTGTTGTATATGAAGATAAAGAAGAGAATTCTTATGAGCAAAAGGAAATGGCATTAGAATTAGCGATTAATATACATAAAAGTTTAGCTAAGATAATTGAAACAGATTTATCTATTGGAATTGGTAGTTGTTATAAAAATGAAGAAATTAATAATTCTTATTTTGAAGCAATTAAAGCGTTAGGGGAAACTGCTGATAAAAAAGTTATGCATATAAAAGATTTAGTGAATAATGTAAAACTGGAAAATTCGTATAATCTTATTGAAATTAAGAATGAAGAAGATATTATTATTAAAAAGATTAAAGAAGGAAATGTTCATGAAGTAGATATGAAGATGAAAGATTTTTTTGATAAGCTTTATGGGCAGCATAAAGAGTGTGAAGATATTGTTAAAAATATTGTAATTGAGTTAATGGTTTTAATCAATATGGTTGCATACAGACATGGATTAATAATAGAAGAATATGCTGATTTATCTTATATTGATGAATTAAAACAAATAAAAGAATATTATAATTTGAAGAATAGGTGTATTATAAAAGCAAAAAAAATAGCTAAAGAAATAAATTTAGAGAAAGAAAATAAAGTCTCTAATGAAATATTAGAAGCAGTAGAGTATATTAAAAATAATTATAATAAAGAGCTTCACTTAAAGGATGTAGCTGATGTTGTTGCTATTAGTCCACAATATTTTTGTAAGGTTTTCAAGGAAGAACTTGGTGTGAATTTTATTGATTATTTGACGAGAGTTCGAATTGAACAAGCTAAAAAAATGTTAAATGAGGATAATCTATCTATAAAAGAAATTTGCTTTAAGATAGGCTATAATGATCCGAATTATTTTAGTAGGCTATTTAAAAGGATAGTAGGGGTTTCACCAAAAGAATTTCATTAAGGGGATGTTTGAATATGAATCAACTTAAAAACAAAAGGAGACTTACTATTACTAGCATAATTATTTTAATAATATTAATATCAGTTATAGGATTAAAGTTTTTTAAAGATAATAAAAATGAATTGGTAAAGGCAGATACAGAAGATGATAGGACTATGATAGGTATTAGTATTGATGGAATGGTCATTGAGAGATGGCAAAAGGATG
The DNA here is from genome assembly GCF_054819755.1 of Clostridium sp. DL1XJH146. Taxonomy (NCBI): domain Bacteria; kingdom Bacillati; phylum Bacillota; class Clostridia; order Eubacteriales; family Clostridiaceae; genus Clostridium; species Clostridium sp. DL1XJH146. Next base: position 46,519 of record NZ_JBTVVN010000022.1, on the reverse strand, counting down.
TTGATATTCTAAAGAGCAAAGCAGAAGAATTGAATTATAGAGTTGAGGTATTGAATGCATATGAAGATGCAAAGAAGCAGGAAAATCAAATAAAGTCTCTTGTTGAAGAAGGAGCAGAGGTAATAATTATTATTGCATATGATAAAAACACATTACAAGATGTGGTAAAAGAAGCTAAGAGAAAAGGTGTAATTGTAATAGCTTATGATAGACTTATAATGAATGCAAATGTAGATGCCTATGTTTCATTTGATAATATAGCTGTAGGAGAATATATGGCTAAAGCACTTGTTGATAAAGTACCAAAGGGTAACTATGTAATTATTAATGGTTCACCAAAAGACAATAATTCTTTAATGTTTACAAAAGGATACTATAATATTTTGGACCCATATATTTTAAATGGAGATATAAAGATAGTTAAAGAAGTTTGGGCAGAAAATTGGAGAGAAGAATTTGCATATGATACTATAAGTGATTTGTTAAAAGAAGGCGTTGAAATAGATGCTATTATTGGTGCTAATGATAGATTAGCAGAAGGAGCTATAAGTATATTATCTGAATACGGTTTAGCGGGGGAAGTACCAGTGGTTGGACATGATGCTGATATAAGTGCTTGCCAAAAAATTGTAGAGCATAAGCAATTAATGACTGTTTATAAACCTATTAAAAATTTAGCAGAAGGTACTATTGATGTAGCTGTAGAATTGTTGGAAAATAGACAATTAGAGTATAATGAAACAATATACGATGGTACATATGAGGTGCCTTATGTAAAATTTGATGTAATTCCTGTTGATGCAAATAATATGAAGGAAACGGTTGTTGCAGACCTTTTCCATAGTGAAGAAGATATCTATAGAAATAACAAAGAGTAATAATAAAAAGATAGAGAAAAATCTAAAATGCGTATTGTATTTGTGTAAACAAAAGATACGTTTATAAAATTATATTAAACAGCTGTAAAATATTAATATTAATATTTTACAGCTTTTTTTCATAAAAGAATAATAAGATAATATAATTAAGAAAAGTACAAATTTATTCCATTTTAGAAACGTTTACACGCAGCTATAATGTAATTGTACTTAAATTTTGATAGGGGGTTTTTAAATGAAAAGAATCACATCTTTATTATTAGTAGGTATGCTTGTTTTAACAGTATTTGTAGGCGTTGGATGTTCAAATGGAAATGCTAATTCTAATGCAGGGGAAAATGCAAATGCGAATGCAGATGCAAACTCAGCAGAAGAAGTAAGTATGATAGGTGTTGCTATGCCTACAAAATCATTACAACGTTGGAATCAAGACGGATCAAATATGAAAGCTAAACTTGAAGAAGCAGGCTATGAAGTAGTTTTAGAATATGCAGACAACAAAGTTGAGCAGCAAGTGTCACAAGTTGAAAATATGATTACTAAAGGTTGCGGAGTAATTGTTGTAGCTTCAATCGATGGTACAGCATTAAAAGGTGTTTTAGAGCAAGCAGGTAAAGAAGGCATAAAAATAATTGCTTATGATCGTTTGATAAGAGATTCTGAAAATGTTGACTACTATGCTACATTTGATAATTATCTAGTAGGACAAATCCAAGGCGAGTATATAGTTAAAGCACTTGACCTTGAAAATGCAGCTGGACCATTCAATATGGAAGTATTCGGTGGATCCCCGGATGATAACAATGCATATTTCTTTAATTCAGGAGCAATGGATACATTACAACCTTTTATAGATGAAGGTAAATTAGTAATTAATTCAGGACAAACTGAAATGGAGCAAATAGCTATTCAAGATTGGAAACCAGAAGGTGCTCAAGCAAGAATGGATAATTTATTAACAGCTAATTATGCTGATAAAAACGTAGATGTAGTATTATCACCTAATGATAGTTTAGCTCAAGGTATAGTAGCTTCATTAAAAGCAGCTGGATATGGCTCAGCTGATAAACCATTCCCAGTATTGACTGGACAAGATTGTGATAAAACAAATGTTAAAATGTTAATTGCTGGAGAACAATCAATGTCAATTTTTAAAGATACAAGAACTTTAGCTGATAAAGTTGTTGAAATGGTACAAGCAATAGTTAATGGCGAAGAAGTTCCTGTTAATGATACTGAAACATATGATAATGGTGTTAAAGTTGTTCCATCATATTTGTGTGAACCTGTTTTTGCTGATAAAGATAATTATAAAGAAATACTAATAGATTCAGGATATTATAGTGAAGATGATATAAAATAATTTAAGTCATTTTTTACTAAACATTTTATACAAATAGAGTATATGCTGTGATAGATTTCTATCACAGCATATAATTTAAATTGAAGGAGTATGTGATATGTCTAATAATATTCTTGAAATGAGAAATATTACAAAAGAATTTCCGGGAGTAAAAGCATTGGATAATGTTAATTTCAAGGTTAAAAGGGGACAAATACATGCACTAGTAGGTGAAAATGGTGCTGGGAAATCAACACTTATGAAAGTGCTCAGTGGTATACATCCCTATGGCGAGTATACAGGTGATATTGTATATGAAGAAAATGTTTGTAAATTTCAAAATATTGGGAATAGTGAAGAAAAGGGTATTGTCATTATTCATCAGGAATTAGCGTTAAGTCCATATTTAACAGTGGCTGAAAATATATTTTTAGGAAATGAGCAACAAAAAAATGGAATAATTGATTGGCATAAGACTAATGAAAAGGCTATTAAAATCATGAAAAAAGTAGGTCTTAATATTCGCCATGATGCATTAGTTAAAGATATAGGGGTGGGTCATCAACAGTTAGTAGAAATAGCTAAAGCATTAGGAAAAGATGTTAAATTGTTAATTTTAGATGAGCCTACAGCTGCTTTGAATGATGAGGATTCTGATAACTTATTAGAATTACTATTAGAGTTAAATAAAGAACAAGGAATTACATGCATTATTATTTCACATAAATTGAATGAAGTTACAAAAGTAGCAGATGAAATTACTGTATTGCGTGATGGAGCTACTATAGAAACTTTAAACAAAGAAAAAGATGATATAACTGAAAATAGAATTATAAAAGGTATGGTTGGAAGAGAATTAGTAGATAGATATCCAAAACGTGAACCTAAAATTGGTGATATAAACTTTGAAGTTAAAAATTGGAATGTTTATGATCCGTTAGATGAAGATAAATTAAGAATTAAAAATGTTAATTTTAATGTTAGAAAAGGTGAAATTGTTGGTATTTCAGGTTTGATGGGGGCAGGTAGAACAGAACTTGCCATGAGCGTATTTGGACATGCGTATGGAAAGAAAATAACAGGAACTATTATAAAAAATGGGAAAGAAATAGAACTTCATAATGTCAGTGACGCGATTAATGAAGGTTTAGCATATTTAACAGAAGATAGAAAAGGTGCAGGACTTGTTCTTATGGATGATATTAGGAGAAATATTACACTTGCAAACCTAGGGAGTATTAGCAAAAAAGGTGTAGTAAATATGAATAAGGAAATAAAAGTAGTAGAAGATTATAGAGAAAAATTAAGAATTAAATCTTCTAGTATTTTGCAGAAAACAGGAGATTTATCAGGCGGAAATCAGCAAAAGGTTATTATTGCTAAATGGTTATTTTCGGAGCCAGATGTATTATTTTTAGATGAGCCTACAAGAGGTATAGATGTAGGAGCAAAATATGAAATTTATACGATTATTAATGAATTAGCAAATAATGGTAAGAGTGTTGTAGTTATATCATCTGAAATGCCCGAAATTCTAGGGATTTGTGATCGGGTATATATTATGAATGAAGGTCAATTTGTTGGAGAAATGCCAATTAAAGATGCTAGTCAAGAGAGTATAATGAAATGTATTATTCAAAGTACAAATAAAGAGAAAGTTATATAGAGGGGATAGTGGGTATGGAAAATAGTAAGAACAAACTAAATCAAAATATAAAACAATATGCTATGGTAGTAGCACTTATAGCTATTATGGCGTTGTTCCAATTTCTTACAGAAGGAACCTTATTAAAACCTATTAATGTTCAAAGATTAATTATGCAAAATAGTTATATATTAATTCTAGCGATAGGTATGGTTTTATGTATTTTAACAGGAGGCAATATAGACCTTTCAGTAGGTTCTGTTATTGCTTTTGTAAGTGCAACTTCAGCTCTGTTTAGTGTTAAAATGAGTATGCCTGTAGGAATAGCTATTTTATTATCATTAGCATGTGGTATTCTAGCTGGTATGTGGCAAGGATATTGGATTGCATATATGAAAATTCCTTCATTTATTGTAACATTGGCAGGTATGCTTGTCTTTAGAGGTATTAACAATTTAATATTAAATGGAGAGACTATTGCTTTGCCACAGTTTTATGTAACAGTCGCATCAGGTACACTGCCAGATTTTATAGGTGGTGCGGATAGCAAAATTCATATAACAACGATAGTAGTTGGAGTTATATGTTCACTAATATTTGCTGGAATAAAGTATATGAATAGAAAAAATCAGTTAAAGTATAAATTTAAGGTATCTTCAACAAGAAATTTTATATTACAAGTTTCAGTGCTTGTTATAGTTATTAATTTATTTACAGTATGGTTAGCACGTGCTGAGGGTTTACCGTATATTGTTATAATCTTAGGAATACTAATAATTATTTATTCGTTTATTACAAATAAAACAGTAGCTGGTAGACATATATATGCTTTAGGTGGTAATGCTAGAACAGCTGAATTATCAGGAATAAAAACTAAAAAAGTGTTATTCTTGGTTTATGCTAATATGGGTTTACTCGCAGCTGTTGCAGGTATAGTTTTTGCCGGTAGATTGAATTCAGCCTCACCGGTTGCAGGACAAGGTTTTGAATTAGATGCTATAGCAGCTTGCTTTATTGGGGGTGCATCAGCTACAGGAGGGGTAGGAACTGTTGCTGGAGCTATGGTTGGTGGACTTATAATGGGTATATTAAATAACGGTATGTCTATTATGGGTGTTAGTACTTTCTGGCAAAGTATAGTAAAGGGACTTGTATTATTAGCAGCAGTTGCATTTGATGTATACTCAAAATCTAAATCAAAAGCTAATTGAATTATTTTTAATAAAAAACACTAGAAAAAATTTTTTCTAGTGTTTTTATTTAGAGAAAAGAATTTTATATAATTTAATAGCATAAGTTTTTTAGGAGGTCAATGTTGGTAGAGACTCATTATATATAACTACTTTATTTCGTCCGGAATTTTTCGCGTAGTATAGAGCCCTGTCAGCACATACAATTAGTTGTTGTGTAGAGTTTATATTATGGTCATTGAGAGAAGAAATACCAATACTAATAGTTATTTTTCTCTTACAAAAGTTTTTGGATTTTTCTTCAATAAGTGTTCTTATACGTTCAGCTATCTTATAGGAATTTATGATTGATATATTTTTTAAAACTGCAATGAATTCCTCGCCGCCATACCTAAAAAAGATATCATCCTCTCTCAAAACAGAATAGACTATTTTAGAGATTTCACAGAGTACTATATCACCCACAGAATGTCCATATGTATCATTAATATTTTTAAAATTATCCACATCAAACATTAAAATTATTAGGGGATATTCTGATTTTTTTGCGTGAACAAATTCTTCTGTTAGTAATTTCATACCAAAACCACGGTTAAATGATTTAGTCAAACTATCTTTTGAAGCTAGTTGCATATATTTATTATGAATTAATGCATTATTTAATGCTAAGGCTAAGTTTTGACTATAAAGATGTAAACTATCTTTTGATATCTTTGAAAATGTACCTTTGGTTAATAAAATAATGGCACCAATCTGTTTTTGCTTATACTCAATTGGTTCAATAATTAATTCTTTTAAGTTAAACTGTTCTAGTTCAGTATTTATTAGAGATATATTAGAAATATGTGGATTAAAGTGTTTATTTTTTTTGTATATATTCAAAAAAAATTCATTGGTAAGAATTTGTTTTGTATTATTCATGCCTATAGAATTGAGTAATTTCAGTGTACACTTTGATTCTAATAAAATTGCGCCTGATTCCGCTTTAGACATAGCGATAAGTTGCAAAAGAGCCTCTTTTGATAAAGTATCTATGTCTAAATTACTTGTAAGCAGTTCGGTATATTTGCTGATATCCTTTTCTCTTTTAAGAGAAACATATAGAGTTTCAACAAGATTATTAAATGCTTTGGCAGTAATTCCTAATTCATCTTCAGAGTATATTTCTACAAAATAGCTATCTAATTTATTATCTAATATTTCGTTAATCGAAGTTGATTCTTTTAAACTTTTTTCAATACTACTCATTCTATTAGTGAGTAATTTCAATCGGTCGCCTATAATAAATCTAGCTAGGATAATATTTATAGTACCTACAATTAGTCCTGCACTAATACATAACAAAAAAAATTGTGGTGTGAAAACTATGTTAGAAGGAATTTTTGCAAACAGAAGGAAAAATGGGAATAGCAGACCTATTAAAATACCAAAACCAATCATGCAAATAGCTAAATCAACAAATACTTTACGGGTTATACGAAACATATTAGTAACCTCATTTCTTATGATTAGTATTATGATAAAATAATAACAAAATTTGATAACCCAATTATAGCATTGCTATTTTGAAAAGTAAATAATATATGCTAGTTACTACATTCTGAGTATATCTTGTTTGCTAATTCATATGAAGGTTCTTTAGTTGACATAAACAATTAATAGAGTTATTATAAACGTGAAATGAAAAGAATAGTATTGATGGGGTGCTAATATTTTTGGCTGAGATAGAACATTTAGTTCTGACCCTTTAACCTGATCCAGGTAATGCTGGCGTAGGGAAAGTAGATAATTCTAGAATTAGTAGTTAGAAATATATACAACCCTTTGTCATAATTGGCAAAGGGTTTTGTTTGGTGGATTACTTTATTTAGTTAAATATATTAATTTAAAGAATAAAATAAAATTTGATAAGGGGGAGTTGGAAATGTTAAATGTAAACGTAAGTCTTCAAGTATTACCAGTTGTTCTAGAGGAACAGATTTATCCAGTAGTTGATAAAGTGTTGGAATACATACAATCAACAGGAGTAAAACATGAAGTAGGCGCAATGGAAACTACAATGGAAGGCGATTATGACGAACTCATGAAAATAGTAAAAAGAGCACATGAGATATGTGTAGAAGAAGGTGCAGCTAGAGTTGTATCAGTGATTAAGATAGACTACAAGCCAGAAGGTGTGACAATGGATGAAAAAACGTATAAATATAGGTAGAATTGCAATATCATTATTCTTTCAATTATTATTAATTTTTATATGGCAGCTTGTTGTGGATAATGGAGTAATTGAAAGGTATTCACTACCTTCACCAACGGATGTAATACAAGCTTTGATAAACATGTTTCCAGAGGTAAATATACATTTAATAATAACTTTAAGAGAAGCTATGCTTGGTTTTGGAATAGCTATAGTATTATCTTTAATTCTTGCTGTGTTTATGGACCAATTCAAAACGGTTAGAGATATTATATATCCTATTTTAGTTATTTCTCAAACCGTACCAGTAATTGTATTAGCACCGCTTTTTGGAATCTGGTTTGGGCTTGGATTGTTACCTAAAGTTATTGTAGTTGTATTAGTTTGTTTTTTTCCTATATTAATAAGTCTTATGGATGGGCTAGATTCCGTTGATAAAGATATGGTGAATTTACTAAAATCAATGGGAGCATCAAAAGTACAGATTTTCAAAAAAGTTAAATTCCCAGCGTCTCTTACTAATTTTTTTTCAGGGCTAAGAATAGCTGCAACCTATAGCATAATGGGAGCGGTTATTGGAGAATGGCTAGGTGGATATAATGGACTTGGACTTTATATGTTAAGGCTTAGAAAAAGTTTTGCTATAGATAAGGTTTTTGCAGTAGTTATTATTATAGTTGTATTGAGTATGACTTTATTCGGTATAATATACTTATTGCAGTATTTATTTATGCCATGGAGTAGGAAAGAGAATATATAATTGCAATGCACAATGCACAATGCACAATGCACAATGCACAATGCACAATTGAGGATGATTTTGCTACGCAAAATCGAATATTTAATTAAAATATGAACGAAGAATGAGGAAATGATCATTTATTGTACTCTGCACATTGCACACTATTATAAAAATAGAAATTTTTATGATAACAAAACTATTTAAATAAACAGTACTTTAAATTAGAACAAAAAAAGAAAGGGGTTTATTATGAAAAAATTAGTATCAATTTTAACATCTTTATTATTAGTAATGGGAGTATTTGCTGGATGTGCTGGCAATAATGCTGAAGAGAATAACACTAATAAAGAGGTAACTAATAACGAAACTACAGCTGAAGATGAGAAGACTGAAGAATTAGAAAAGGTTACGGTTATTTTGGATTGGGTTCCTAATACGAACCACACAGGATTATATGCAGCATTAGATTTAGGATATTATGAAGAAGAGGGCCTTGAAGTTGAAATAATTCAGCCATCAGAAGGTACAGCAGCAAGTTTAATTGCTGCAGGTCAAGGACAATTTGCTGTTTCTTATCAAGAAGAAGTTACATATGCTTTGACTGCTGATAATCCATTACCAATAAAGGCTATAGGAACTATACTGCAACACAATACATCCGGTTTTGCATCTCCAAAAGAGAAAAATATTAAATCACCAAAAGATTTTGAAGGTAAAATTTATGGTGGTTGGGGAACTCCATCAGAGGTAGCAGTATTAACAGCTTTAATGGAAGAAGAAGGAGCAAACATAGATAAACTTACAATAGCTGATGTAGGGGCAGAAGATTTTTTCACTTCAACTAAAAATAGCACTGATTTCCAATGGATTTTTTATGGTTGGGACGGAGTTCAAGCAGAATTAACAGGTTTTGATCTTAACTATATAGATATAGCAAAATTAGATAGTAGATTAGATTACTATACACCACTTATTATTACTAATAATGACATAATAAAAAATAATCCAGAGTTAGCAGAGAAGTTTATGAGAGCTACTACAAAAGGATATGAGTATTGTATAGAAAAACCAGAGGAAGCAGGACAAATTCTTGTGAAATATGCTCCTGAATTAGATACAGAATTAGTTAAGGCAAGTCAAGAATGGTTAGCAGATAAATATCAAGCTGATGCATCAAGATGGGGTGAAATGAAGGATGAAGTTTGGAACAACTATACAACTTTTATGGTTGAAAAGGAATTAATTCCTAAAGACTTGAAAGCAGAAGAGGCTTATACAAATGAATTCTTACCAGCAAAATAAACTGGAGGCTAAGAATCTAAAGAAAAGCTTTGGTGATTTGAAAATTGTAGATGATGTATCATTCTATGTTAATGATAATGAATTTGTAAGTTTACTTGGTCCTAGTGGAAGTGGGAAGAGTACAATTTTTAATATGATTGCAGGATTACTAAAGGCAGACGAAGGTAAAGTAATCATTGATGGTGAAAATTTTACAGGAAAAGTTGGTAAGGTCAGTTATATGTATCAAAAGGACCTTCTCCTTCCTTGGAATAATATTCTTGAAAATGTTTCTATGCCTCTTGTGTTAAAAGGGAAAAATAAAAAGCAAGCAAAAGAAGAGGCTGTAGGATATTTTGAAACTTTTGGATTAGAAGGTTTTGAAGAGAGTTATCCTAGTCAATTATCTGGAGGTATGAGGCAAAGAGCAGCCTTACTTAGAACATATCTTTTCTCAAATGATATGATGCTGCTAGATGAGCCTTTTGGAGCATTAGATGCTATAACTAGATCTAAGATGCATTTTTGGTTATTAGATGTGCTTGAAAAGTATAAATCTACAGTTCTTTTTATAACTCACGACATAGAAGAAGCAATTTTTTTATCTGACAGAATTTATATTCTTTCAGATAAACCAGCAAAAATAAAAGCTGAAATAAAAGTAAATCTATCAAATAGAATGAGCAAGGATATTGTCACAACTCCAGAGTTTAACGAAATTAAGAAAAAAATACTTCTTGCTTTATAAACTTAAAAGAAAAAGAATTTCCTTCGTGGAAATTCTTTTTCTTTTAAATTAAAATCATTTTATTAAAATAAAATAACTTTAAAGTTTTGTTAAATTAAACTAATTTCTAGTCTCTCTAATTTAACTAAAACTTGTATTTCTTTATCAGTTACAGTTTCAGTTCGTAAACTTCCTTTATTACTTACTAAAAGAATTTGATTATTGTTTAATTTTTTAATTTGCCTTATGTATCTTTCATTTCCCTTTTGAATTAAACAAATTGAATTATTGAAAATTTGGTTTGTAATAACTCCAAAAGCGATATCGTTTTTGTTTATCCTAAAACCAATCATGTCATCATCTAGTACCTTTAAATATAGGACTTTATCTTTAGCATGACCTTCTATCTTATTAGATTCAACAGGTAATTGCTTTTTCCCTAATATGTTATTTAAAGAATAATCATATATAGGTACAGATTTTAGAACAGAACTAAAAGCATCATTCCATACATCTTGAACTTTCCCTAAGGCTACATTTGGGCTTTCAACTTTTTTTGCTCTATTTACTGGTACTCTATCTGTTGGTGCTTCATCTTCAAAATCTAGGGAAATATCGTTTAGATTTTTACCTAATATTTTTGAGATTTTATCTATCATTTGTTCATTTATAACTTTTTTACCAGACTCTACTTCTTTAATGAATTTTTCAGAAGCACCGATTTTTTTTGCCAGTGCTTTTTCACTCATTTTAGAATCTAATCTAGCTTTTCTTAACTGATCACCAAGTCGACTCATACAAACACTCCTTAGCTCGTGAAGTACCACCACTTCTAGAAGTTGATGGTTTGATTTAACTCTCATTAACCTACAAGTAAGAAATTATTTGACAATATATCTACTCTCAAGGGTAATGATATTATTAATATAACTATACAACTATACAACTATACAACTATACAACTATATAACTACTAACTGTGAATTGTGCACTGTGAACTATAAACTATAGCTTAGTTGGTTCTTCGTAATCCACTCCAAATGTATCTACAGTAACTTCGATCATTACTTGGTCTTCATAAGGTTTATCTCTGAAATCAGTTTTTGTTTGAACTATTGCATCTACAGCTTCGATTCCTTCAATTACTTTTCCAAAAGAAGCATATTGATTATCTAAGTGAGGAGAGTCAGCTGTCATAATAAAGAATTGACTTCCAGCTGAATTAGGGGCAGAAGTTCTAGCCATTGATAATACACCTTTAGTGTGTTTTAAATCATTTTTAAATCCATTAGATGTAAACTCACCTTTAATTGAATACCCAGGTCCACCTGTACCAGTACCATCAGGATCTCCACCTTGTATCATAAAGCCAGGAATAACTCTGTGGAATATTACTGAATTATAATATTCTTGTTTAATAAGGCTTATGAAGTTGTTTACAGTATTAGGAGCTATGTCAGGGTAAAGCTCTGCTTTAATAACATCTCCATTAATCATTTTAATAGTTACTATTGGGTTCATTTTGTTACCTCCGTTTATTTATAATTATTAATACTTAATACTTAATACTTAATACTTAATACTTAATACTTAATACTTAATACTTAATACTTAATACTTAATGCACATTAAATAATAATGCACAATGCACAATGCACATTAAATAATAATGCACAATGCACAATGCACATTAAATAATAATGCACAATGCACAATGCACAATGCACAATTAAGGATGAAATTATTTAGCGGAGCTAAATAATTTCTTTAATTTGTTTAAAGATTTTTATTAATGATAAATCATTAATTTTGAATTATAAAACATAAATTATCAATGAATAATGAGTGTTTTGCTTTAGTGTTTTTCTTCTATTAATTAAAGATTTTCTGACCGAAGGGAAGAAAATCATCATTAATTGTGCATTGTGCATTGTAAATTGTGCATTGCTCTTAAAGTATTTCTATTTCAGTTTTTTCCATCACAGCATCTGAGTTATTTTCAATGAAAGAGATAACTGTTTGAAGTTCACTATCTGCGTGTCTAGTGGAATTACTAACACAAGCAATTCCAATAATTATTGTTTGATGGTAGTCTTGAGCATCAACTTCAGCAATTGATACGTTAAATCTATGTTTCACCTTGTTAATAATACTTTTAACTATCATTCTTTTTTCTTTTAAAGAGTGTACCCAAGTAGCTGAAAGTTTAATTGTTGCTGTTCCGATAATCAAAAAAACACCTCTTTTGTATTTAGGATATGTTTTATAATATCGTTGATATTTAAAAAATTTGGTCTAGTTATAATAAATTGCAATTATCTAATTTGCAATTAGCAATTTCTAATTAAAGAGAATTTTGATATGCAAAATTTTTGAATTAATTAAATAATTAAAGATTATCTGACCAAAGGGAAGAAAATCAACATCGATTGCATATTGCAAATTATTCATGAACAATAACTATTAAATAAACAATACTTATTAATAGCAGCAAGTCTTAAAAATAGAACTAAAAACTGTGACCTGTGACCTGTGACCTGTGAACTATAAACTATAAACTGTGCACTGTGAACTATAAACTATACCTATAGTCTACACATCAAAGAGTAAATTATAGCTCATTTTTATAATTCTATCATTTTCAAGAGAGTTGAAAATAGTTATTTTACCACTTTCTGTTTGATTATTCAATATGTCTAGTGTAGTTAACTTATGTTTTAGTTGCTTAGCTGTACCTTTGCCACCATCAATTAGTGGTATGCTATCACCTACTATGTTCTTAATTTCCTTTTTAACAAATGGGTAATGCGTACAACCAAGAACCACAGAGGAAATACTATGTTGTTTAAGTGGGGCTAATTTTTCTTTTAAATATACGTTTAATTCTTTTCCTTCTGTTATACCATCTTCTATGAATTCAACTAATCTAGCACATGGTAAAGGTATTATTTCAGAATTTTTATTATATTTTTTTAATAAATTTTTGAATTTTTTCTCCGACAAAGTCATGGGGGTAGCCATGATTACTATTGGACCTTTAATATTTAATTTAGTAGCTGGTTTTAATGCGGGCTCAATACCAATTATTGGGATTGACTTGAATTCTAATCTTAAATCATTTATAGATGCAGAAGTCGCAGTATTACAGGCAACTACAATGGCTTTAACATTTTTACTAATAAGATATTTAACTGCGTCAAAACTTAGTTTTTTAACTTCTTCAAGTGATTTTGTACCATAAGGTGCATTTTTTGAATCACCGAAATAAATAAAATCTTCATTAGGAAGTATTTTTATTGCTTCCTTTAAAACACTAAGGCCTCCAACGCCAGAATCAAAAAAACCAATTGGGTTATTATTCATCGTAAGCGACCGTTTTTAAGAACAGTCTGCACCTCCTAATTTTAATTATTGCACAAATGTATTATAGATAAATATTTAAATTACTACTTATTAAATTATACAAAACATATTCATCCAATACTACTATATTATGAAATTATTATCATAATAACAATAAATATTCTGAAAATATAGAAAAAAAAACAAAAATCTATTGTTAATAAGTAGATTTTGATTTATAATTTACTACAATAATACACATAAATTTATTAATAAATTAAAAAAAATATATTTTTTTTGATTAAATCATAACTAGGATTTAATTTAAAAAATGTCTAACAGCTATAATTATAACAAATTAATAGTAATAAAATAAAATTATTGACAAATCAATAAAAACAATATAATATTTATATATAAATAGCAACGAAATGGGTATAAGTTATTGAATTATCCAGTAAATAGGCTTTGGAATTTGTTATTAAAATGACACGAAGAGGTAATTAATGTTTACTTTAGGGTGTTATTAGGAAAAATATAAAGATGAAAATTTAAGGAGGAAAATTTATGTTTAAAGATTTGATTTTTGCAATACCAAAAGAAAAGCACACAACTGACGCAGTTTATGAGATTCTTACAGCTCATCCAGAGATTAAGTTTGTTTCTATAGTAGGGGTGGATTTATCAGGAAATGATACAGATGAAAAAATTCCTATAAGTATTATGTTAGAAGATATTGAAAAATTTTTGCAAGGAGCAGTTCAAACAGACGGGTCTTCAGTTGTTTTGCCAGGCATTGCTACATTAAATAATGCAAAGGTTGATATGATTGCTGACTTAGATGTAAATTGGTTCGTTGATTATGATTATAAGTTAGAATGTGAAGATACAGGTAAGCCGGTAGGAACATTGAGAATTCCTTGTTCTTTAATCCATGAAGGAAAAGCAGTAGACTCTAGATCAATATTAAAATCTGCCATCAAATATGTAGAGAGTACTCTTTTTGATATGTATAAAAGCAAGCCAGAACTATTAGCTCCATATGGTTTAACATTTGATGATGTTGAAAAAATTGAAGCTACTGCAGCTACTGAATTAGAATTCTGGGTAAAAACTCCAAAAGAAAGAGCTCATGTTGAACAATTATCTACAACTCAAGTATTACAAGAGTCTTACTGGACAAGAACAAAAGGTTCTGTTAGAAGAGCATTAGAGGAATCATTATTATTATTAGATAAATATGGTCTTGAAGCAGAAATGGGACACAAAGAAGTTGGTGGAATTAAATCTACTCTAGGAGAAGATGGAGATTTTTCTCATATTCTAGAGCAATTAGAGATAGATTGGAAATATGCAGATGCTGTTCAAGCTGCAGATAATGAACTTCAAGCAAGGATTATTGTAAGACAAACTTTTAGAAGATATGGATTAGATGTAACTTTCTTAGCTAAACCTATTGAAGGAGTAGCTGGTAATGGAGAGCACACACATCTTAGTTTCTCTTTGAAATTAAAAAATGGAAAAATGATAAACTTATTTACTGCTACTGATAAAGATCAATTCTTAGGATTAATAGGATATGCATCATTAATGGGTGTTTTAAATAACTACGAAGTTATCAATCCTTTTGTATCAGCAACTAATGATTCATTAAGAAGATTGAAACCAGGTTTTGAAGCACCGGTTTGTATAGTAACTTCTATAGGTCATGAAGTAGAAATACCTTCAAGAAACAGAACAATATTAATAGGTGTTGTTAGAGACCAAAGAAACCCAATGGCTACTAGATTTGAACTTAGAGCTCCAAATCCTCATTCAAACACATATTTAGTATTAGCAGCTTTATTTATGGCAGCTGTAGATGGAATGAAGTATGCTGTTGATAACAATAAAACTGAGTCAGATTTACTTGCTGAACTTTCAAAAGAAGCAGGAGTAGAAGTTGGAACTTACTTTGCTAAGGATAGAGCTTATAGAAGTGAAGAAGATGTATTTGAAGATTATACAGAAGAAGAAAGAATTAGAATGTTTGGCTCAGCGCCTGCAACTGTATATGAAAACTTGCTTGGATTTAAAAATTATCCGGAAAAAATGGATATGTTAAAAGCTGGTGAAGTATTCACAGAAGAGTTATTAGCATCATTTACAGAAGGTGTTGAAAGAAGATGGGTTGTAGAATTAACTGGTAGAATAATTCCTAGTTATATGGCTGAAGTTAGAGCATCTAAAAAATTACATTGTGAAGAATGTGCAAATGATGTAGATATTTCTAATTGGGAAAAAGTAAATTTATTAAGACTAGAGTTAATGAAAGATACACCAGAAGCAAAATGTTTATTCAATAAAATCAAAGATGCTGCTAAAGAAAATGATTATGTAGCAACATCAGATATGCAAGTAGAATTGGATGATAAAATAAATGAATTGAGAGAAGCGTACGCTACTTATAAAGCAAATATATTAGATTTTTAAAATTAAAATTTAAATCAAAAACAGTTCCAAATATGGAACTGTTTTTTTATGCTGAGAAAGTCATCCATTATTTCTCATTATTGATAAAACAATATTATGTAAGTCAAAAACTCTTTCTATCAAAGCCTTTTATCTAATAAATTATTAAAATATGGTTAATTTTAGAAATAAGGTATTGAAAAATGGTTATAAGTATAATATTATTAAAATAAGTATAGTTTGTAATAATAAGGAGATGATATAAATGGCTTTTAAATTAAATATGTCAAAAATAAAAAGCACAGCATCAGGTATGGCGAGTACAGCAGTAGATGCCGCTCAAAAAGGTGCAGAAAAGGTCTCACAGAAGTCAGGGGAAGTAATAGAAACTACAAAGTTGAATGGAAAAATTAGTACAGAAGAAAAGAAAATCAAGGATATTTATTATGAGATAGGAAAAACTTTGTATGAGAATTATAAATTTGGTGTTGCAGTTGATAGTGATATAGCAGAATTTTGTGTAAAGATTGATGAATCAAATGGTAAGATTGAAGAATTTAAAGAAGAAATTCAGAAAATTAAAAGTGATGAAAAGTTATAGAAAGTAAAAGAATAGATTTTGAAACAAATATAATTATTTAAAAGGTTCTTTCATTATTGGAAGAGCCTTTTAAATTTAGTGTTATTTGAGAATTGTTATTAAATAATTATTTTTTTGAAAAATTAATTGATATCAATAGTATATATTAGTATAATCTAATATATAATTATTTAAGTATAAAGTATATTAGGTATTGGTTATTATAAATTAACTTCAGATAAAATTATTAAGGTTGAAAGGGGAGATAAAATGAATGACTTTGAAAAACAAAAGAAAGTTATTGTAGATTATTTTAATTCAAATGAAAAAAAAGAAGAGTTAAAATTAGGCATAGAATTTGAACATTTTGTATTAAATAAAGAAGATTTTTCTTTCGTGTCTTATTATGATGAAAAAGGTGTAAAATATATATTGAATTCATTAGTACAAAAAGGATGGAAACCTAAATATGAGAATAATAATATTTTAGGTGCAACAAAAGGATATAGTGAAATTAGTATAGAACCAGGAAGTCAATTGGAATTAAGTGTAGGACCTTTTAAGGACATAAGAGATATTGATATAGCATATAAAAAGTTTCTAAGTGATATTATACCAATCATTGAAGAAAATAATCAAATACTCCTTTCACTAGGGTATCAACCCAAGACTAAAATTTCTGAAATCCCATTTATTCCAAAGAAAAGATATGAATATATGTCTAGTTACTTTAAGAATAAGGGAAAGTATGCTTTGAATATGATGAAAGGAACAGCAGCATTACAAGTTTCAATCGATTATACTAGCGAAGAGGACTTTGTACGAAAGTTTAAGGTTGCAAATGGACTTTCACCGATTTTTAGTGCACTCCTTGATAATTCACCTTTTTTTGAAGGGATGCTATGGGATAAAAATTGCGTAAGAACTTTGATATGGAATAATTGTGATAATGATAGAAGCGGTATATTAACAAGCATAGACGATGAGGTTTTTGGATATAAGAAATATGCAGAATATATTTTAAATGTACCTCCTATATTAATGTTAGACGGCGATGGAGTAGAATTTACAGGAGATAAGAAATTCAGAGAAATTTTTGATGTAGAGAAATATGATAAGAAAAAACTAGAACACGCATTGACTATGGTTTTCCCTGATGTAAGGGCAAAACAATTTATAGAAATAAGAATGCCTGATGCAGTTCCGTATCCATATAATGTTGGATTTGCTTCGTTAATAAAGGGCATTATGTATAATGATCAAGCGTTGAGTAAGGTAGATAAAATTATAAGCGCAGTGAAGGCAAAAGAGTTAAAAAAAGTACGAGGAGAAATTATAAAGAGTGGTATTTTTGCTAGATATGCTGGCAAGCCTATCTACGAAATAGCAGAAGAACTTTTAGATATAGCTAAAGACAGTTTAGATGAAGAAGAAGGTAGGTATTTACAACCACTTTTTGATATCGTCAAAAAAAGAACTACACTTTCAAGTGAAGTTAAAGAAAATCTTGGTTGTGATATGGAAAAGGCATTAGAAAAACAAATACTTAATAGAAGATTTTCAATGGATAATTCACAATGTACAAGTCACAATTAAGGATGATTTTCTTGCCTTTAGTAAGAAAATCGTTGAATTTATTTAATTAAAGTTTCTCGACGATAGGAGAGAAGCATCTATAAAAAAGAGGTGTTAACATATGAGATTTGATGAATTAAACAGAGAGTTTATAAATTGGGTAAAAGATAATAAAGAGTTGTTTTTGGAAGATGCGATAGAAATAGAAGAAAAGGTCAAAAATTCTGGGTTAATTTTTGGAGGGGTTCCTATTCCGTATTTAACTCACCCTCATTTTTTAAGTAAAGACGATGTTGAAATTTTTAAAGGATTGGCTAAAGATTTAAGTGGTATATTAAATAAAGTAATTGAAAAATACTGTGATGATAAGGAATTCAGAAATAAATTTGGATTTACTAAGGAAATGGAAGAGCTTATACTTCTTGATTATGGATATAATAAAAATTTCCCTATGGCTAGATTTGATGTTTTTTACTATCCAGATAGTAGCTTTAAATTTTGTGAACTAAATGGGGATGGTTCAGCAGGAATGAATAGGCCTGATAAACTTGATTCTATAATAATAGAAAGCAAAGGAATGAAAAACTTAGAGAAAAAATATAAGTTTAACAAGCTTGAATTGATTAATTCATGGGTAGAAGAGAGTTTAAAGAATTTTAATGATTTTGCTTACAATAATAACTTAAAAAATGATAAACCTAATGTAGCTATAGTAGATTGGGAAACTGCAGGAAATCAATTGGAGTTCAGAGTGTTTAAAGCGGCTTATGAAGATAAAGGTTGTAAGTGCGAAGTTGTTGATCCAAGAGAGTTGAAGTTACAAGAGGACGGTTTATATTTTGGAGATTTCAAAGTAGATATGATATATAGAAGGTTAGTTACAAGCGAGCTTGTTGAAAATAGTGAAGAACTTAATGATTTAATCCAAAGTTATAAAGAGAAGAAAGTTTGTTTTGTGGGACCTGTGAGATCTCAAATAATTCATGATAAAATAATATTTAGGATACTTCATGAAGAGTGCGATGATATACTAACAGATGAGGAAAAAGCGTTTGTAGAGAATCATATACCATATACAGCAACTTTAACTTTTAATAATTATGATAAAATAAAAGTTAATAAAGATAAGTATGTACTAAAACCTAGAGATTTATACGCAGCAAAAGGTGTTTACATTGGTAAAGATTATTCTGAAAAAGAATGGGAAGATTTGTTACATGAAACAGTAGAAACGGGTTATCTTGTACAGGAATTTATAAAACCATATTCTATTGAGTTAGCTGTTATAAAAGATAATGATGTTGTATTTGAAAGCTTTAATACAATGTTAGGTCTATTTGTATATAATGAAGAATTTAAAGGGGTATACACAAGAGTTAGTCAGTTTAATGAAATTTCTAATAAGAATGGATATTATATACTGGCAAATCCGGCAGTATATTGAAAAAACAATGCACAATGTACAATGCACAATGCACAATTAAGGAAGAGATTTTTTAGCGAAGCTAAAAAATCTCTATTATTTTAAGCAGGGAAAACAAGATTAATAGAATTAGGTACAATTTCTATAATTAATTCTTTTAATTTAACTAACTCACCATCAATATTAACTGTCATGTCTTGCGCACTAGATATCTTTATATTATTTGTTTTATAGAAAGAAACTTCTTTTAATTCATTATGGATTCCTTTTACAAGTTTTGGGAATATAAATGGTATTTTTATATTAGGAGTATGTTTAACGTGGCATATTTCTAGTTGACCATCCATTATATTTGCAGTTGGGGCAACTTTCATTCCTCCACC
Organism: Clostridium sp. DL1XJH146; assembly: GCF_054819755.1. Taxonomy (NCBI): domain Bacteria; kingdom Bacillati; phylum Bacillota; class Clostridia; order Eubacteriales; family Clostridiaceae; genus Clostridium; species Clostridium sp. DL1XJH146. Next base: position 26,766 of record NZ_JBTVVN010000022.1, on the reverse strand, counting down.
GTAATAAATGCCGTTTGCAATGGCTAGTAATGTAATATGATGTTCTGTAGCATTACCATCAATTTCAAGAAGGATTTTAATTGATTTGTATTTTAGTAATGTTACAAAAACACTAATTAAATAGGAGAGATGATTTGGAATGAATTTGATTTTTTTTATTGTTATTGCATTATTAACTACTTCAGCATCAAAGCCTACAGAGGATATATTTATAAAAGATTTGTCATTAATTTTTGCAGTGTCAACTTTCTTGCTTGACCCATCTATCGCTTCTCTTAATATATTTACTATATTTTTGTTATCAAAATCTAAATAGCTACGAGCATAATCATTTCCACTGCCACAAGGAATTATAGCAAGTTCGCTATTGCTTCCTAAAAGCCCATTCATTACTTCGTTTAAAGTGCCATCTCCACCAACAGAGTAAACTCTATAATCGTCTTTAGAAACGTAATCGTTAACTAAATCTGTGGCATGCCCAGGTTTTTTTGTTAATTTAATTAAATATTCGTCTTCAATATTCTCAAATATTTTTTCAATTTCGGGAATTAATTTAGTCGAGGCGCCATTTCCAGCCTTAGGATTAATAATGAATAAATGTTTCAATATATCAACTCCATTTTACTTTTGTTTTGTAGTACAAGTATATCATTATTTTAAAGCTAAATAAATGATTTAGTTTTCGGAATACTACTATATAATACATACTTGTAAAAATTGTATATTAATGTTATTATTTTGACAAGTGACTTATTGGAGGGAAAATATGGACAAGATATATTATTCTAAAAATTATATAAAAGTAAAAACTAGTAATATTTCATCTACATTATTAATTATATTTTTTTGTGTTTTGAATCCATTTTTGAATGGGTTTACTTCAAGAGGAAAGATATCTTTTAGGCAGTATATTATAATTTCAGGAATTATTCTACTGATATATATTTACATAGTAATAAGACTTAGAAAAATTAAAGATAAATGTTATTTAGTTATAGATGATAATTCGATTTCACTAAGGAAAAAATTATTTTGTAAAAAGCTTGATGAAATTCTTTTTATAGATATTATTGAAGTTTCTACCAATAAAGATACAATCAAAATATTGGTTAAGGATGATACTGTAAAGGATAGAGAAGTTATAATTGATTTAAAGTCTATAGAAGAAAAAGATAGATTAAATTTAATAGAGTTTATAGTCAAGATAAAAAGTTATATGGAGTGATAAAAAAGGAAAAGATAAAGAATATGTAATTAATCTCAAGGATGTTGAGGAAGAGGACAAGCTTTTGCTAATAGAGTATTTTATTACGATTAAAAGTAATATTGGCTTTTTTGCTAAGAAAGATGGTGAATAATTTTGGATAGAATATTATATAAAGATAGAATGATAAAATATAATAAGCATATTAGTTATATTTTTATTCCTTGTGAGATACTTTGTATTTATGGGTGTATCAAAAATATTATCTTAGGTATATATGATTGGAATACTGTGTATTATTTCACTATGTTGGTTTTTATAAACTTTATTATTCTACCTAAATATCGGCGTGTAAGAAAAAATAAATATATTGATTATGTTGCGATATATGATGATAGGGTTCAAATAAGACATTACATTTTGTGTAAGAAATGTGAGATGATTTATTATAAAGACATTAAAGATATTTTTACAGATAAAGAACATGTAATAATTAAATTTTTAGAAGATGAGGGAAAAGAAAAAGAATTTAGGATTCAATTCTATTTTATTGATGACAAGGATAAGTTGCCGCTAATAGAATACTTTTCTACTATAAAGAACAATCTCAAGTTTTTTTCGAACAAAGGAAATAGTATTTGATGTTTTTAAGTTAAGAGAAATAATAAAATCATAATTTGATAATTACTTCATAAAATTTATTATAAGTATTTTTATGGAGTTTTTTTATGCTTAAAGAAAATTATGATTTTGAAGTGTATCCTGTTTATTTTGAAAAGAATAAGTTGAATGATTTACTGATAATCTATAGAGATAAAATGAAATATCAGGTACTAGTTAATATTGTATCTTATGATTTTAATCTTTGTGTCTGGAAATGTATTTATTCAAAATACTATGATAATTATGGAGATGTGGAATTCTACAATAAAAAATGGGAACTAGTGAAAAAAAATAAAGTTTTAGTACTCTATTCTCCAGGAGTAGGTTCAGGAGGATTTATATCTTATACTGTACTTGGAAAAAAAGAAGATAGAATAATAGAATATGTAAAAGAAGAAAATATATTTGGGGGTTCTATATTTTTTAAAGGAAAGAAATTAATTAGAGGTACTGGAAATCAGTTTAGAGTTTGGATAAAAGAAAATAATAATTTTAAACTTGCACCATATAGAATGGAAACTATTGAAGGGGCAGTGGTTATTAAGTATTCAATTGTGGATGAAAATAAAGTGAATGTGGAAAAACTAGGATATTCAGTAGAAGTTGGGGATAAAATTCAACTTATAAGAGAAGATTTTAATGAGGTAATTGATAGAACCCTCATATCAGATAAAAATAGATGCACAGAGTTTATTACTTACGGTGTTTTTAAAGTAACCTGTGAGACTATGATAGATATTACGATTATTCCTGGAGGATATAATTGGGATGGGGCAGTATCTATAAGAGTCAATGCAAATTAGAATAAAATATAAAAAAATATTGTGAAATTTATTAAAATGAAGTATAATGATAATAAATATTAATTGATAATAATTATAATTTAATTATCTTTAAGTAGATCTATTATTGAGCAAGTGAATTTTGGTAATAATATTAGTAAATATTATATTACCCTAAAGATAAAGGAGGAATAATATGAGTAATAAAGTTCAATTTATAAATGAGGTAGAAGTAAAGAAGAAAAAAACAGTTTTGGAAGTAGCAAAAGAAGCAAATGTTAAAATAAAAGATTCTTGCAATGGTAAAGGGAAATGTGGTAAATGTAAAGTTAAAGTTTTAGAAGGTGAGTTATCGGAAATTACAAAGGCTGAGAAGAAATTACTAAGTGAGAAGAAAATAAAAGAAGGGTATAGATTAGCTTGCGAAGCGGAAGTTATTGGAGATGTTAAAATAACTGTAGAATAGATAAAATTAGAATAAATAGAAACATAAAGAGGAAAGAGAAATTTTTCTTCTTTTTTTTGTACCTACTTATGTTAATTATGAATTTAAGAAAGGGCTTTCACATAATTATAGAGTAAGATATATAAAATTGGGGTGATTTCATCGAAAAAGATAGATGGCTTATTGGACTTATTAAATAATGTTCCTAATGAAATAAAAAATAAAATTGCTGAGTATACAAATCAAGATGAAATAATAAAAGGTCAACTAGAATTGATTGTTTTATTTGGTGAAAATGAAGAAATTGTAAGAGAAAAAGTAGAAGCTCTTGGGAGTAAATTTGAAAACTTGGGATATGGCTTTGGTATTATAACTACCAACCCTAATGATGTTGATAAAATTGCATTGATAAAGGAGATACAATATTTAGAGTTACCTAAAACCCTTTATACATCTGGTCTTATAGAGAATAAAGAAATTTGTGCAAAGGAAGTATGGGATTCTTATAATTGTACTGGTGAAGGCGTATTAATAGGATTTATTGATTCAGGGATTGATTATATGCATCCAGCTTTTATGAATGAACAGAATGAAACTAGGATTCTTTATATTTGTGATTTTTCACAAGGTGGAAAAGTCTGGGACAAAAAACAGATTGATGAAGCTATAAAATCTAATAATCCTTATAGTATTGTTTCAGAGAGAGATGTCATAGGACATGGAACTTCTGTGGCGGGTACTGCCTCCGCTGGTGGGAATATAAATAAGGAGAATTATGGGGCTGCCTACAGGTCTTTTATAGCTATGGTTAAAATGACAGGAGTAGGAAAAGTAAACTACGCAAAAAGTACCCAATTAATGAGGGGTATAAAATTTTTATTGGATAAGAGCAATGAATTAGATATACCTTTAGTAATAAATTTGAGTTTTAGCACTAATGATGGTGCACACAATGGAAGTAGTTTACTTGAAAAATATATAAGCACAGTAACTGCATTAGAAAGAATTAGTTTTGTAATTGCAGCAGGAAATGAAGGGGATAGCGGACATCATGTTGGAGGAAAGTTAAGAGAACAAAATGAAATTACATTTAATATGGGGTTGGATGAAAAAACATTTGTTATTCAGCTTTATAAGGATTTCCTAACAGATATTGCTATTGAAATCAAAAATCCAATGGGCATTTCTTCAGGCAATATATTAATTAATAAACAGATTAATAGTGTTAATCTAGGTCAAGATTCATTATATATATATAATAGTGGACCAAAACCTTTTGATATTAATGGAGAGATTTTATTTAGCTTTGTTAATGAGAATTCATTAACTTCAGGGTTGTGGACAATAACTCTTTTTAATGTAGGAGAATCTCAAGGAAGATTTGATATGTGGATGCCAATATCAGAAGGTTTGAATCCAAATACGAAATTTCTAAAACCAGACCCTATAAATACACTAGGAATACCTGGAACTGTAAATGATGTTATTACCGCTGGTAGTTATGATTTTACTCTTAATAGTATTTCAAGTTTTTCAGGAAGAGGAGCTTTATTATCTTCAAAGCCTGATCTAGTTGCACCAGGTGAGAAAGTATTAGCACCAATTCCAGAAGGCTTTTATGATACCTTGTCAGGAACATCCTTTGCTACACCGTTAGTGGCAGCGTCTGCAGCACTATTGATGGAATGGGGAATAGTTAAGGGAAATGATCCTTTAATGTATGGCGATAGATTGAAATATTTTTTGCTAAAAGGGGCGATAAGAGATAGAAAAGATATTGATTATCCAAGTCCTTTATGGGGATATGGTAAAGTGTGTGTGAAAGGGGGGCTTGAATTGGCCATTAATAGTAGGAGTTATGGAAAATTAATGAGACAGTTAAGTAAAAATTACAATGAATATTTTTTTGGAGAACAATACGGTAACTTTATAATTGAGTATGAAGGCGATTTGAATAAAGTTTTTGATAATATAGATTTTGGAGCAGCTTTTGCGTTAGATGAACGATATGCAGTAGCTTTTGTTGAATACGATAAAGCCTATGAGTTTTTTAAAAATACTATAGAGATTGTCTATGTAGAAGAGCCAACAATTTTTACTTTATCACAGGTATCGCCAATAGATGCAGCTAATATAAGTGAATTTCATAACAATCCAGTTTTTCAATTAAGGGGAAACGGTGTAATGGTAGGGATAATTGATACAGGGATTGATTATTTAAATGATGAGTTTATTTATGAAGATAATACAACACGAATAATAAATATATGGGATCAGAGCATTGAAGAGAACGGTTCACCTGGAGTTTTTGGTGTTGGAAAAGAATACACAAGAGAAGAAATAAATGAAGCTATTAATGTTAAAAAGGCAGGAGGAGATCCTTATAGTATAGTAAACAGTAAAGATATAATTGGACATGGTACAGCTATGGCTGGGATTGTGGGTGGGAGAGGTAAAAATCCTGAATTAATAGGAGCTGCACCAGATTGTGAATTTTTAATAGTTAAACTAAATGGGGTTAAGAATAGTATCAAAAAACAAGAAGGGGTAGGGGATAAAGATATTCCTATGTATTGTAGCGCAGAATTAGTTCTTGGAATAAAATATTTATACGAAAAATCAAGAGAGTTAAGAAAGTCTTTAGTGATATTACTTCCATTTGAGAGCAATAAAGGGGCACATGATGGTACAGCTATAACGGAAAGATATATTGATGAAATATCTAAGGTTAGAGGGTTAGTAGTTGCAACAGGAGTTGGTAATCAAGGTGATGAAGAAATTCATACTTCAGGCGATTTTGAGAAAATAGGGGATGTTAGGACTATAGAACTTAAAGTAGACTCTCTTCAGAAAAATTTAAAATTTGAGATATGGTGTTCAAAACCAGATAAAATATCTATAGGAATAGTATCTCCATCAGGCGAGGTTATTGATAAAATACCTGCAAGATTATTCGAAGAAGAAATAATTAAACTCGTTTACGAGGGAAGTGTAATAACTGTTAATTATAGTTTGCCAGAGGAGATAACAGGTGATGAAAGAATAACTATACAAATCACAAATATAAGAGGTGGACTTTGGAAATTTAATTTATATGCAGATTATGTTGTAACAGGAAGGTATAATGCTTGGCTACCACAACGAGCTCTTTTGATGGAAGAGACAAGATTTTTGAATCCTACACAGAACGGAACAATAACTATACCATCTACTTCAGAAAAAGCAATTTCTACTGCTTTTTATAATCAAAATATTAATACTGTTGTTGTGAAATCTGGAAGGGGATATACAAGAAATTTAATGATTAAACCGGAAATAGCAGGGGGTGGAGTTAATGTTAAAACAACCAAACCAGGTGGAGGCGAAACAATAGTTTCAGGAAGTAGTGTAGGCGCAGCTGTAACAGCAGGTGCATGTGCCTTAATATTAGAATGGGGAATAGTTAAAGGCAATGATCCTACAATGTACTCAACAAAGGTTAAAACTTATCTAATCAGAGGAGCAGGTCAGCGCAAAGGAGATATATATCCTAATAGAAACTGGGGATATGGGCAACTAGATATGGAAGGAGTTTTTAGGGAGATAAGAACTTGATAGATAGTTTGCAATTTGCAATGTGCAATGTGCAATTAATGTGAGGATTTTTTAGCGGAGCTAAAAAATCCTTTTAAATTTATTGAATTAAAGATTCTCCGAGGAACGAGGAGAATCATCATTAATTGCAAATTGCTAATTGCAAATTGCTAATTGCAAATTGCTAATTGCTAATTGCAAATTGCTAATTGCAAATTGCTAATTGCAAATTGCACATTATCTTTTAAATGTATTGTGCATTGACTTAAAAATTATCCTCACCCAGCAATATATTCTATCATATTATAACTATGAAGTAATATTATGGAGAGTGTAGAATGGCAAAGGGAAGAATCCAAATAAAAACGCTACAAGGAGAATCTTATGTACCTATAGTAGGAGCTAAGGTAACTGTAGTGCAGGATAAACTCCAAAGTGATAAAGTTGAAAAAAATGTAACGACAAGTGATATAGGGGTAACTGATGAAATAGAATTAACAACTCCACCCTTAGATAACTCACAAATGCCATCAGATAAAATGCCCTATAGTTTATGTGACTTAAAAGTTGAGGCACCTAATTATGTACCTATGTTTATAAGAGGATGTCAAATATTTCCTGATACTTTAGCAGTTCAAGAATGTAAAATGGTACCTTCATCAGGGCAGAGACAAGTAAAAGAAGAAGAAATTATAAACATTGAGGAGAACACTTTGGTTGGGAATTTTCCTCCTAAAATCCCTGAAGATCCTAATAAAGAACTGCCACCACCGACAGGAGGAGTTGTATTACCAGAAGTAGTTGTTCCTGGTTTGATTGTTGTGCATGCAGGTGGGCCTAATGATCCTTCAGCTCCAAATTATACAGTGACATATAGGGACTATATAAAAAATGTAGCTTCTTGTGAAATTTTTGCAACTTGGCCAGAGAGCACAATAAGAGCAAATGTTTATTGTATTATTTCTTTTACCTTAAATAGAATATATACAGAATGGTATAGAGGAAAAGGTAAGACTTTTGATATTACAAGTTCAACGGCTTATGATCATGCATTTTCTTATGGTAGAAATATTTATTCTAACATTAGTAGGGTTGTTGATGAAATATTTTCAACGTATACTAAAAGACCTGGTAGGAAGCAACCGTTACTTACTCAATATTGTGATGGTCAAAAAGTTAAATGCCCAGGATGGCTTACACAATGGGGAAGTAAGTTTTTAGGGGATGATGGTAAGGTTCCATATGAGATTTTAACATATTTTTACGGATCTAATTTAGAATTAGTTAGAGCAAAAGAGGTAAAAGGTATTCCTATGTCATACCCAGGATATGTTTTAAAGCTAGGTTCAAGTGGAGAACCGGTTAGAACAGTTCAAAAATATTTAAATAGAATAGCTGATAATTATCCTTTAATACCAAAACAGAGGGTTGATGGTATTTATGGTGAAGCAACCAAGGAAGCAGTTAATATTTTTCAAAAAATATTCTATTTGCCACAAATAGGAGTAGTTGATTATGCAACTTGGTATAAAATTTCAGATATATATGTAGCAGTAACAAAAATAGCAGAATTACAAAGTAGAGGTTACACAGAAGATGAAGAAGAAATAAAAATTATTAAGAGAAAAATGTTTATACCACCTCCACCGTATATAAATAGTGATGTGCCTACAATATTTTATCCTTATGAACAATAAAATAGTAACAAAAATAATATAATTTGGTGCTATATTTGTACTTCAAAAGATAAGAGAGAAAAATATTTCTAGTAGAGTAAAGGAAGCTGTTTAAAATAATTAAATAATTATAAAAATAGATGGGAGTTTTTAGCTTAGCTGAACACTCCCGTTATTTATTTTAAATTAAGATTTTGTTTTAGAATATTGTTGATATGTATATTACGATTTATAAAATAAAGTTTTTACTCTAATAATAGTGTGAAGAGTGAAATGTGGAGTGTGAAGTTAAGGAAGATTTTGCTACGCCAAATTCTTAGATTAATTGTGCATTGTGCATTTGTTTTTAAGGTTTTTAATTAAATATTTTAATATATTTTCTCAATATTTATCCCTTTATAAAATAATTTTAAAATATCTTCATAGCTATAGCCTTTTAAGGAAAGATTCATAGCTCCATATTGACTCATGCCTACACCATGACCGAAACCGCCCCCGTAAATATTAATAGTATCTCCTAAGATTTCTGTAGAGAAAAAAGAGGAAGGTAGCGTTGACCAACTATCAATAGTTGAACCATCATTTTTCAAAACAGAAATAGATGTAGCTACAATAGTATTTCCATTATTAAAACATCGTCGTATATTAACATCTTTATCTACAATTATTTCGGCATTTTCAAACAAGAAAGATAACTCTAAAATATTGCCCATTTCACTTCTTCTAATAGTGTCTATTTTTAATAGAGCACCTAAATCTTTTGGGAATTCTTTTTTTTCTTTTTTATTAATTAAGATTTTTACATAATCAGGGTTACTATGGAATTTATCACTTAATGTTAAGTATAGAATTTTTTCAAGGTCATCTTTTGAATAACTAGCATACCATCTATAATAAGGAGAGATTGAATCGTAACTTTCAATTGAGGTAGACTTAAAATAATCAAGCCACTCTTGTTCAGTATTTGGTATAGATATTTTTGAAATCAGAAAATTATTATTTCCTAAATAAGGTATGCTTTCAGTTGGTGCATCCTTTCGATACCATATATTTTGAAATTCAGTTCCAAAGCCACAAGAAGTAGAATAGTATTTAGCATCTATAGGTGAACCATCGTAGGTCATAATAATTCCTTTAGTTGTTGTCACTGCTTTTGAAGTTAAATCTTGAGTTAGGGTATTATTATAAACTTGGCTCTTTGTGCTATCATCAACATAAAAACCTAAGCTAGCAAATCTATTACTTAACATATCGGATATAGCATAGGTTCGAGCAGCCACTGCTTGACATTTTAGAGCTTCAAGACCACCTTTTGTTGGCATTTCTGATGGAACTACTTTTGAAAGATAATTTTCAAGATCTACTTCATTTATTACAATGATACCATTGATAGTAGGGAAAAGTTCAATGCATCCATCATAATTAGGATTGAACTGTGGATATTCCCTTTGAATATCTTTTATAGTAAATGTAGAATTTTCAATATACACTCTACTGCCAGTTTTATATTCTTTGTTATTAACTGAAATTAAAAGTTCGCCATTTAATGAGTTAATGTGAATTATATCATTTGAAGATATATTAACTTCAAGATTATCCTGGTAGTTATACAACATACAATCAGAAGAAGGTTGTATAGTTAAAGTGGTATGATATATGGATTGAAAGCTATCAGTAGATATAGCAACTCTCATGGTACTATAATCTAAAGGATGTATGATAAATGTATCAAGGTTATTATTTTCATCTAAATAAATATCAACATTTCCTTTTCCTACTAAAATACTATTTTTACTACTTGGGATTATGGAGTTATCATTTTGGCTATAAATGTATAAATTTTCAGCCAAGTTTATATTGCCGTATTTTTCAACTTCATAATACTTTTCATTTTTAATCATAATCCTATTTTTTATGGGATCTTTAATTTTTACTGAATACATAAAGAATTTATTATACCTACAATCAATGACATCTGATTTTGAAATTTGAGTATTTCTATGCACAAAAGTTTTAAGAATACTATCTATATATAGATCAACTTTTTTTTCTGAAATATTATAAATTACTGCATTGTTTGCTTTTCTTGGCAAAAATAAATAGATTAGCAAAAAAACGAAAATGGAAATTATAATTGTAGATAATAACTTTTTCATAAGCAGCTCCTTTTTATTAGTTCACAGTTCACAGTTCACAGTTCACAGTTCACAGTTCACAGTTCACAGTTCACAGTGTAAAGTTGATAGTATGTAGTTTATAGTGAACTGAAAACTTTTTAGTCAGAGTAAATTTATAGTAACAACTTTATGCAATAGTGTTTTTAAAATGACCTCTTTTAAAGAATTGTTGATTTATAAGGTAGTGGTTGCATCAAAAGTTTTAATATCAACAATATTCTAAAACATAGTAATTAGAATTATTAGTTTTTCCAGTAAAAAATTAAACATTGAAGGAGGAAAACGATACTTATGGCACCAAAAGCTGGATATATATAACTTATAAGTCTAACAAAGCCTATTTGAGATATAGGTATTGCTGCTATAATAATAAGAATAATTGATGCATTGTAAGGTACTTTGAATTTAGTATGTATGGTTTTACATATGCTATACACATCTGAAACTTCAGTTGAAAACATCTCTAACCAAATTATGCAAAGTAGCATAACTTGAGTAGTAAATCCAAATCTATTTGCGATATACAATAGAGGTATATCATATTTAAAAATATTTGGAGTATTTAATAGTAGCATAAAGTTAAGTATTAGAGCTATTATAGTAAGAACGATAGAACCGATAATAACTCCAGTTTTAAGGGTGTTTTTTTCTTTTAGTTCATTACTTAAAGGTACTAAAACACCACTACATGAGATAATATTAAAACCTGCATAAAGTAAAGCAGAAATAAACCATCTTTTCTCTGTATAAGGAATAGATTTTATATATGTATAGTTTACTACATCTATTGAAAATAATAGGTATAATGTGAAAATAAATATAATAATAAAAATCAAACTAGGCACTATAAAGGAGTTAATAGTAACTAAACCTTCAGTATCTTTATAAAGAGTAAAAATCGTTAATAAAGACATAACGATAATTCCTACCCATTTTGATATACCGAAATATTGATGTATTAATGAACCACTTCCAGCCAAGATTATAGCTGCTCCCGCTAAAAGATAAAATCCCATAATCCATTCTATTATATCACCAAAAAAATTAGGGCTTATTAATTTAATAAATTCATTATATGAAGATAGATTATATTTTAAAGTAGTATCTACAATGAATTGAGCCATAAAAACATATATAAAAAAACAAACTAAAATTCCTAAGAAACTTTTATACCCGTATTTTGTAAAAAATATAGTTATTTCTTCACCGGAAGCAAGGCCAGCGCCAACTATTGTCCCAATAAAAACAGCGGCTATTTGTAGGGTGGTTTTAATTCTCTTTACCATAAAATCATACCTTCCTTTTAAAAAATAGTAATGCAAATGCAAATGCAAATGCAAATGCAAATGCAAATACAAATGCACAATGCACAATGCACAATGCACAATTAAGGAAGAAATTATTTTAGCGAGCTAAAATAATTTCTTTAATTTATAAAAGATTAAAAGATTAAAAGATTAAAAGATTAATTGATTAATTGATTAACTAAATATTTATATTTAATTTTCTATGCATCTTTTAATTAAATAAAGATTTTCTGACCAAAGGGAAGAAAATCATCCACAATTGTGCATTGTGCATTGTAAATTGTGCATTGCTTTAATAATGTATATTCTATAAATAATAAATAAATTATTATTTTATTATAAAAATTTTTCTTTAGTGCAAACTATCTATATACGAATATAAATTGGATATGGGTGATTACATGAGAAAAATAATAATGTGTGTTCTTTTAGTAATAAGTTTTAGTGTAATACTAATTGGATGTGAAAAACAAAAGGTAGAAGAAGTAAAATTAAAAGACGAATTTGATGTTGAAACAGCAACTACTATTGTAGAAGGATATTTAAATAGTATTAGTTCTGAGAAATTTGAAGAAAGTAACGAATACTTAAGCGAAAAAATAAAAAACATAAAATTTAATGATAATATTGGAACAATGAAGCTAAATGGCTATAGAATAGAAGATATAAATGAATCAGACAACAAAGTATATTTTACAGTTAAAGTTACTCACTCGGATAAAGATAATAGTGTATCAATGTTGTTAAAGTATGTGATACTTGTTATTAAGGACAATATGCAATATAAAATAGATAATATTGATAGTAGTGTTAGTAGAGAGACATTTGTTGATAAAGATAGCATTAGAATGAGATTTGATGATGCTATAGAAACGAGTCTTTTACTAAATATGGATGGGGTAGGTACTTATACATACCCAAAAGATAATCCAGGAAAAATTGGTATGATAAGTATACCTAAAAAACAGTTTAGTATGATATCTCTTGATTATGAAGGAGATATGGTTGCTTTCACTACGATAGATAAAGATGTATATATTGGAATAGCTGTTGTAGATGAGACTGCTAAAACAACATCAGATGGTCAAGAAGACAAAGACTCGGGAGAAAAGAGTGATAGCGGACCTAAGGAAAAACCAATAGGGAAAAGAGTTATAACTTGTGATTTGTTAATTGACTCTACTGTAGAGGATATGTGTTTTTCAGAGGATGAGAAATATTTAGTTGTCCAATATAGTACTTTGGATGAAAAAAGGTGTTTCAGGGTTTATGAAACAGAAGCAGGAGAACTAATAAAACAAAAATTAGAAGATGAATTTCCACTTAATAATGTTGATGTAGTATATAATAAATTTGAAAAAGAATTTTTATTGTTTTCAGTTAGCCAAAAGGATGAAAGTGAAGATACAATGAAATTTAAAGGAAATTATTCTTTGAATTTAAATACTTTCGAGATAAAAAAAGATATATAGCAGCTTTGTTATAAAGCTGCTTTTTATAAATATTCTTTTATTTTTTTTGAGTGAGATGGATGTCTCAATTTTCGAAGTGCCTTTGATTCAATTTGCCTAATTCGCTCCCTAGTAAGGTTAAATAGATTACCTATTTCTTCTAAAGTTCTAGGATGGTCGTCATCAAGACCAAATCGTAATCTTAGAATTGTTTCTTCTCTAGGACTTAAAATTGATAATAAAGTATCTATTTCTTTTTTTAATAGTTTATTCATGACTGTTGTTTCTACTGAAGAGTCTCCTTCAGAAGCATTATCTTCATAATATACTGCTTTTTCTTCAGAAACAAATTCTATTAGTTCAGCTTCACTGTCCCTATTGCAATCTTTAATAAATTCGTTTAATGATATTACATTTTTTAGATATTTAAAATAATACTTTAGCATAAAATATTGATTTTGGGTAATGTTCAATTCTGTACAAATACTATCTATTGAATAATTATCGTTGTTCTCTAACTTTGCGATTTTGTTCATTTTTTCTATAATATACATAGGGAAACGTATATTTTGACCTTTGTTATATATAGATCTATCAACAACTTCTTGAATCCAATAGTAAGCATAAGTGGAAAACTTGGTTCCATAGGTTAAGTCATATTTATCTATACCGTATATTAACCCAATAATTCCTTCCTGAACTAAATCTTCATATGATAGGGAACTATTATTATAATTTTTATAAGCAATTTTTTTAACTAAAGGTAAATTGTTAATTATTAAGTATTCCTTAGCAATTTTATCTTCATCTTCTTTATAAATATTAAATAACTCTTCGTTGCTTAAATTTTTATAGTCATATATCTTATCATTCATAATCATCACCTAATAAAAGCTTATTCAATTAATAGTTCTTAATTACAATAATTTGATTTTTCTAGTATAATAGTATTGTAATTTTTTATGTTTATAGGATATTATAGGAGAAGGAAAGTTAAATTTATACAGTTAAAAGTTAATAATTTGTAAACTAAGTGTCTTTGTTGAAAAAAATAGGTAATTATTATCGTCTATATATATGAATACTAATTTTGTGATTTTACAATAGGGGGATTATTTATAATGAATAAAGGAATGAGACGAATAATTATATTAATAATAATTATATTTTTGCTTATAGTTACAATTATTGTAGAAGAGAAAATAAGGAATAAAGAAAAAGATTTAATGAAATTCACACAAAATCAAGAAGAATTATATTATGAATTTGCTGAAAGTTATGATGATACATTGCTTATTCATTCTAGTCCAGTTGAAATCTTAAAATTCTATTTATATGCAGAAGATACTAATGATTATTTAACTGCATATCAATTTTTGTCTAGTAGTGAGGGGAATAGAATGCTTTCTAAGCAAGATTATTTAATAGGATCTTTTAGAAAAACATATAACAAAAATGAAAGGAAAATGAAAGATGTAATTGAAAGGATAAAACGAGATTATAAAGAAATAGAAGTAGAAAATATTAAGAATGATAAAGTAATCATAGAAATTAAGTATAAAAATATTGACAATATTACGCCATTTGTTATGTTTAAAAAGAATAATGTATGGAAGATAAAATGGAAAAGCGTCAATAGAGATATATAAATAATATATAATATTTAATTAAGAATAAAAAAAGATAAACCAAAAGAGGACTCTAAAAATGTGAGTTCTCTTTTTATTATAAGAAGATGATTGATTCAAGTATTCTAAATGATATTTATAAAGTTGTTTAAACAATAACTATTTTTCGCATCCAAAACTATAAAGAGTAGTAGCAGAATAGGTTTCGAAAGGATTTAATATATATGTTGGAAAATTATCTTGGTTTATAGCATCAGGATAATGTTGAGTTTCAAGGCAAATAGCTAAATGGTTTTTAGATTCCACTCCTCCTGATAAAATTAATTCATTTCCCAAGGCATTGGCAGTATAAATAACTACACAACTTTGGTCAGTTTGTACGCTTAGAGTCCTTCCGTTAGTTGGATTAGATAAAAGAATTTTTTCATTATCGTTTTCTTTATTAAGAACGAATGGATGATCATATCCGCCAGCGAAATTTATCTGATCATAATCTTGCGCTATGTCTAAACCAATTTTTTTATTAGTTCTAAAATCAAAAGGAGTATTTTCAACTTCTTTAATTTCACCAGTAGGGGCAGTTTTATCATCTATGCAACAGAATTCATTTGCAGGAACAGTTAGATTATGGTTTAGTATATCTTCTTTTAGGTTTCCAGATAGATTAAAATAACTATGATTAGTTAGATTTACTATTGTTTTCTTATCAGATGTTGCTACATAAGAAATTTTTAAATTATTATCATTATCAAAGCTATATGTAACTTTTAAATCTAAATTTCCAGGGAAACCAGATTCACCGTCTGGACTTAGATAAGTTAAGTTCAAAGATACGCAGCTTTCATCTTGTATTTCTTCTACATCCCAAATAATGTTGGCTAAACTTATAGGACCACTGTGAAGATTAGAGTTGAAATTGTTTTTTTCTAGAAGATAAACTGTTTCATCGATTTGAAAAGCACCGTCAGTTATTCTTCCAGCATGTCTTCCTGTTAAGGCTCCAAAAAAAGGAGATTTATTTAAATAATCACCCATATTATCAAAACTAAGAACAACATTTTCTAATGTACCATCTTTATCAGGTACAAAAATATCTGTTATTACACCACCGTAATTTAATATTCCTACATAAGCACCTGCTTCATTAATTAATTTATACTTAAAAATAGTTTCACCTGTATCGTTTGATCCAAAAACTTCTTTTAATATTTGCATATAGTATCACTCCTTTAATCTTTATCGATTAGCTTTTAAATTCTAAATTACTAAAAAAGAATTTTCTGTTTATAATTAGTTATTTACGTTGAAGAATATTATTTATACATTATAAATAATAACCCTTTAGCATTATTATATAACAAATTTTGTGATTTTAAAAATAAATAAAAAGTTATAATTAATATATTACTTATGACTTTTAGGAAATTAGATTAAAATTACGTTATTGTGTATGATGCTCGGAAGTTTTAGCTTTTTTACCTTATTTTAGTTTGATATTTTTATCTGACTTTTCGCTAGGAATTCTATTTTCCTTGTTATTAATAATACTGTTTTGATTATTTTGTGTTTTTGTATTTGTTTTTGTTTCAGTTTTTTGCTGCATTTCAGGTAGTGTTTCTTCTTTTGATTCCGATTTTAGTTTGCTATTTTGGTTGCTCTCTTTTTTATTTAGATTGATATTATCTTCTATGTCATTTGGTTTTTTGGTTTGATTGTTTTCTTTGCTGTTATTGTTTTGAGTTTTTGTATCCACAGTAGTCTGTTCTTTTTCCGTAACATTATCAGTAGTATTAGCACTATTTTCATTAGGAAAATTATTTTTATTGTTATTTAAGATATTCTGAACTTTTTTTTCAATATCTGAATTTTGATCTTTATCTAGCTCAATAATAATTTCTAGATTTTCCTCAGCTTTATTATTTAGTTGTAATATCTTTTTTAAACCGTCTTCAATATCAGTATGTTTAATACTAGTAACTTCAAGGAGTTCTTCGCTTTCTTTATTAGTTCCTTCTATTGAGATTATTCTATCCCACTTGTTAATTTCTATTTTTGCAGCTAATGAACCTTCTAATAAGATTATAGAAGTGGGTATATAATAAGCATATGCTTCTGTACTAATTATCAAAGTAAAAATCAAACAAGCTGCTGAAGTTATAATTTTTTGCCAGTTAGAGGTAGTTATTAATTTGCCTTGGTAAATGCTACCTATGCTTGGTGCAGTTTTATCTTTTTTTACTTTTACGAATTCCCCAGTATTGGTAAGCAATATGATTGAATTTTTTTTTATTTCGGTTATAATACCAGTTTTAGTATTAATTTAAATCACCTACCTCTAGAGATAAATAAGACCTAATATATTGATAATCTTCATTTGAAATAACAATTATCAGAGCAATTATGTATTTTCGCCATTTTTCTATAAATTTTCTTTTAGATTGTGTTAGTATAATAATATTTTTTATTGGTAATTTATGATTTGATCTGAGCAAGTTCAGTATTTCATTGTTTTTTGAGCATAAAAAAGCTAATTTAAGTATATTTTTTCTTGTATCTAAATGCTTTGGACTATTATTAACTAAATCGGTGAAAGATATTTTGAAATTATTTAGTTCATTATTAAGCAATTTTATTTCTTGTGATCTAAGTTCATTATCGTTTTGTAACTTATATTGGTTTAATGAATTAGTTTGGTCTATGTAATCAGAGTTTTCATTAGAGTTATAAGTAAGGTGGACATTCGTATCTTTTTTTCTGAAATAATCTATGAGTGAATTTCTAATTACAGTAGAAGCATAACTGGAGAAAGTGCCTCTTTTTTCTGTGTAATTATCACAGGCTTTATTAAAAGCAATAAGCGCAATACATAATTCATCGTCATTTTTCCAATCTAACT
Source organism: Clostridium sp. DL1XJH146 (assembly GCF_054819755.1). Classification (NCBI taxonomy): domain Bacteria; kingdom Bacillati; phylum Bacillota; class Clostridia; order Eubacteriales; family Clostridiaceae; genus Clostridium; species Clostridium sp. DL1XJH146. Next base: position 8,964 of record NZ_JBTVVN010000022.1, on the reverse strand, counting down.
TTCTTCTACAGATTCTATATGTAGTTTTATAAATGAAAAATTTATTTTCTTCAATAAAATTATTTCTATTTTCTTTCGTTAGATTTCTTATTACCATAATTCACCTCAGTGTATAGAATTTATATGTTAAAATTCTATATTAATATGTACGATTAATGCATAATTTTTTAAGGGGTCTTAAAATTTTAGAATTTATTTAAATGAATTAAAATAACCATTTAAATAATAAAAAATTACACTAAGTACCCCCTTAAATTATAAGTTATATTCGTAAATATAGTCAAAGGGAATTATAACTAAAGGAAACTATAATTTAGGAGGAGAGTATTATGAAAAAAATTAGTTTATTTTTATTAGGTTTATTTGTAGCGACAAACATGGCAGTTCCAGTTTTTGCAGAAGGAGAAACAAATTTAGCAGATGGAGCAGGTATTACACCGGATAGTATATTTTACTCTTTTGACGTTTTAGCTGATGAAATTAAAGTTGCACTTGCTTCAGATGAAGAAGCTAAAATTGAAGTGCTTACAGAAATTGCTGAGGAAAGACTTGGAGAAAGTGAAGTAATGGCTGAAGAGGGAAAAGAAGAATACGTTGAGGAAGCTTTAAATCAATATGAAGAAAAAATGGATGAAGCCAGTGAAATAGTTGAAGGATTAATTCAAGAAATAGAAAATCAAGTAGCGGAGGATAGTTTTGATGATATTCTTAATGAAGAGCCAGAAGACGAAGAAGAAGGCCTTATAAAAAATGGGGAAGAAACTGAAGAGGACCAAGGAGTAAATGAGAGTCAAGAATTATCAACTGAAGAAGAAACAATTAAAGATGAAGAATTAATTGATGAGGAAGAGGACAAGCTTGAAGAATTATTAGCTCTCCAAGAAAAATTGGAATTAACTGAGGAAAAATCTGTAGAAGTGCTTAGTAATGTTGAGGGAAACATTAGTGAAGAAGCTAAGCTAAGATTTGAACAAGTAATTCAAATGCAAATAGAGAAAAAAGAAGCAGTACGAAATATGGTTGAAAAAAGACATGAATTAAATAAACAAAAGAAAGAATATAATGCTGCAAAAGTTGCCTTTAATAAGGTAACTAAAAAAGGTGATAATGAAGAAGTTGAAAAGGCAAAAGAAGAATATGAAAGTAAATTGGAAGGGTATATAGAAGCTAATAAGGAATTTAATGTTGCTAAGGATTATCATAAAGAAGTTGTAAAGAATAAGAGTGTAAAGGATGGAGAAGAGAAAGATAGTGAAGAGGAAAACGTAGAAAAAAATGAAGAAGATGTGGAAGATATAGACGTAAATGGAGAAACTGTTGACGAGAAAGAAGAACAAGTTGAAGAAGATAAAGAAGTTGAAGAAATAAATGAAGAAGAAAGCAATGCAAAATATGAAGAAAATGAAGAAGAATACGAAAAGTCCGATGATATAGAGGATGAAGATGAAGACAAATTTGAAAAAGCTGAAGATGAAAACGAAGATGAGAAACAAAGAATTCAAGAAAAGAAAAAAGAAGAAGAAAAGAAAAAAGAAATAGAAGAACAAATCGCCAAAAAGAAAGAACAAATAGAAAAACAAAAGGAAGAGAAGAAAAAAGAACTAGAACAAAAGAAAAAAGGTAACTAATAATATAATGATAAAATGAAAGTTAGAAAAAGCTGTACCAGTTATTGGTGCAGCTTTTTCATTAGTGTGAAAGGGAAAAGCACTTTAGAAATATAGAGTGAAATTTGTGAGTATAGAGTGCAGCAATGGAATATTTTATCATCTTAAGGGAGTATTTAAATTAATTAAAGATTCTCTGAGGTACGATGAGAATCATCATTAACTGCACATTGCAAATTGCACTCTGTACATTAAGCAAGAATAAATACCTTTTATAAAAACAAAACTTATTCATATCAACAACTATTAAAAAAAGCAATAAAAAAAGGCTATTGACAAATACAATAGTAAAAAATATAATAAGAGTGTACTATTAATAGTAGCACACCTAATACACATGAAACACTTAAGATATAAGGTGACTTTTTTAGTTCGACGGTTTATTTATACATACATACACGTAACTTGTTGATTTATAGATATTTTGTGCAAGTACTAATTAAGTTTAATACGAGGTGCGTTATACATGGACTAACTAATTTCTAGGAGGTGAAATTTATTGATAAAGATTAATGTCAGAAGTAGTTTACCAATTTACGAGCAAATTATTAACGGCATAAAAGAAAATATTATGAAGGGAATTATACTTCCGGGAGATAAACTTCCTTCAGTTAGAGAAATGTCTACACTAATAACTGCAAATCCAAATACAGTCAGTAAAGCTTATAAAGAACTGGAGAGGCAAAGGGTTATAGAAACTATGAGGGGAAGAGGTACTTTTGTTTCTACTTCCTACAAACCTAAATTGGAGGAAGATAAGCTTATGGTTATTAAAAATGAGATTAAAAAATTAATTGTTGATGCGCACTATATGGGCATAGAAAAAGATGATTTAGTTAAGATTATGGTTGATTTATATGATGATATTGAAAATAGTTCTGAGGAAAAAGAGGTGGATAAAGTTGATAGAGATTAGTAATATTTCTAAAAGCTTAGGAGAAAATTTAATACTTAAAAATATAGATTTGAAAATTGAAAAGGGAAGTATTTTTGGTTTGATTGGACCTAATGGAACAGGAAAAACTACTTTGATTAAGTGTTTAACGGGAATATACAAAGAAGATGAAGGCAGTATCTTGATTGATGGGGAAAAGGTTTATGAAAATCCCATAGTAAAGAGAAGAATAGCATATCTTCCTGATCAAAGTATTAGATTGGAATTTTCAAGGTTTAAAGATTTGGTCAAGTTTTATGAACTTGCTTATCCTGATTTTAGTATTGAAAGGTTGAATGAAATTAATAAGCTCTTTAAAATTGACTTAAATCAAAAACTTAGAAGTATGTCTAAAGGAATGCTTATGAGAACTTCTATAATGCTTACGATAGCTATAATGCCAGATATATTAGTGTTAGATGAACCTCTTGCAGGACTTGATCCTATAGCTAAGAGACAAATGATTAATATTCTACTCCACGAAGCAGTTGAGAGAAATACTACTATAATAATATCTTCACACAACTTAGATGATATAGAAAGAATTTGCGATACAGTAGGGGTTATGGAGAATGGTGAAATTGTATTTAATGACTCCATTGAAAATATGAAGAAAAAAATAAGAAAGTTACAGTTTGTTCCTAAGTCAGAGATTGATATCTCAAAATTCGATGGAATTATGAGATGTGAAAAGATAGGAAGAGTTTATAATGTTGTTACTACTGAGTATGAAAAGTTTATTGAAGAAATAAATAAAAAAGAAATAATGTTTTTAGAAGAGTTAGATTTGAGTTTGGAAGATATATTTGTATATTATTTAGGAGGTGATGAAGATGAGAAAATACTTTAATAAAGCCTTAGTTTACAAGGAAATAAAAACTTCACTTTTGCCTTTGATTTTTGGAGGAATTTTTATTATTTATTTTTTCTCTTTTAGATTTATTAGTATGATAAATAATTATGAATCAAGTTCTGATAGATACTTTTATGACTATTTTTTTTATACCGATTTTACTAACGAAAATGGGGGAGCTTTTGTTTTAATAGTTTTAGCTATTGTCTATTCTACATGGATAATTGGAAAAGATAGACTAAACAGAAGACAGGAACTTATTTCAACAATGCCATTTACAAGAACTCAAATTTTAATTAGTAAAATATCTACCACTTTAGCGGGGGTAATTATTCCGTCTATAATTTCAATAATAATAATGAATTTATATTTAATATTAAATAAAGGAATGATACCTAAAAATAGTGAAGTTTTTTACAATTATAATAGATGGATGCTTTTGTGCGTATTAGTAGGGGTTTTTACAGTAACTTTTATTTCCTTTATACAATATCTTTGTGGTAAAGCTTATATAGGTGGACTACTTGGAAGTATATTTTTGATTGTACCTATGGGATTATCAGCTACTTTGTGGATATATATAGATTATTTTTTTAGATCAATAGATAGGACAGGAGTTTTACATGAAAATAATTTCTGGAGTAAACTTGATTCTATAATTATGGAATTTGCAATGAAAATTTCTCCGATATTTTATAGTTTTGATTATACGTATATGGATGTGTATACTCCAATATTTACAGGTACAGCAAGAGCTATTACTTTGAGTATACTTTCTTTAATTTTCATTGCTTTATCAATTTATGTGTATAATAAATGGGATTTCGAAAGAATAGGACAAATTTCTATGTTTAAATCTTTTGAAGCTATTCTTAAATTTGGAGTTTCCTTTTGCTTTATGATAGTTTTAACCATAGCTATTGTTGGTATAAGGTATGACGAAGAGCCATCATTTATGTTATTTTCAATATTAAGTGTTGGAATATTTGCAGGATTTTACTATGCAAGTACTAAACTTATTAATAATTTTAAGAAATAGTTTTAGAGCAATGCACAACTATTTGAAAACATAATTTGCAATTATATAAAAATATAATGTGCAATTTGCAATTTGCAATGTGCAATTAAGGAGGATTTTCTTCCCTTTGGTCAGAAAATCTTTAATTGATAAAGTCGAAAGACACATTAATCAAAAAATTTAAAAAGATAAATTTTAAAGTAATGATGGCAATTACTAATTCACTAATTTATTAATTAATTAATTAATTGGTAAATTAACCAATTAATACAATAAAGAAATATTTTAGCACAGCTAAAATATTTCAACCTTAATTGCTAATTGCACATTGCAAATTGCAAATTGCAAATTATTACTTTGATATATATTGCACATTGCAAATTATTATTAATTTGTTGTGCATTTAAAAATAAGACCATGAAAAAACATAATACAAGAATATAAAATGAAAGAAGGTTCAAAGAATGTCAGTACTACAAGTTAAAGATGTTCGTAAGTCTCTTAGTGGACGAGAAATTATTAAGGGAATTAGTTTTGAAGTTAATAAAGGTGAAATATTTGGGTTTTTAGGTCCTAATGGAGCGGGTAAAACTACAACTATTAAAATGCTTACAGGTCTTATGACTCAGGAATCTGGAAGGATTATAATTTCAGAATATGATATTCAAAAGGATAGAGAAAAAGCATTAGAGAAAGTTGGAGCTATTGTTGAAAATCCTGAGTTTTATGAGTACTTATCAGGATACGAGAATTTAATGCAGGTAGCTAGAGTCAGAAATATTCCAGTTACAAAAGTAATGGAAGCTGCTGAAATGGTGGGGCTTAAAGATAGAATTACTGATAAGGTTAAAAAGTATTCTCTAGGAATGAAGCAAAGATTAGGATTAGCTATGGCTATAATTACAGAGCCAGAACTTTTAATACTGGATGAACCAACAAATGGACTAGATCCAAATGGAATTATATTTTTTAGAAATGTAGTTAGACAACTAGCTAGCAAAGGTACTGCTGTATTTATTTCTTCTCATATTTTAAGTGAAATAGAGCAAGTTTGTCATAAAGCAGCTTTTATAAAAGATGGAGAAATTCAATCAGTTGAATTACTTGGAGAAGAAGCTACTATAAAAACTGAATTTAAATATAATATTATTACATCAAAAGGTAAAGAAGCACTTTCACTACTTAATCAACAACCTTGTGTTAAAGAGATTTATTTAAAGGATTCAGGAATAGAATTTATGGTTGAGCAAGAAAAAATCTCACATTTAATTTTTAAACTTTCAGATGAAAGAATTCCAATAGAAGAAATCTACAAAGTTGAAAAAGAATTAGAGGAAAGATATCTAGAACTAGTGGAAGGAGAAAATTTATAATGATAGCGTTAATTAAAAATGAGATAATTAAGTTATTTTCAAGAAAGAAAACCTGGGTAGTGTTTATACTATTTAGTTTATTGCTAGGAGTAATGATTTTTGCAGAATATAAAGAAGCGGAAAGTTCAGCTAGGTATAACAGCCCTGAGTATCAATTGCAAAATGAAGAACAAAACATAGAGTATATGGAGCAAAGATTAGAAGCAAAAGATGTTTCAGATAGTGAAAAAACTAGGTTAGAGGAATCAATTGAAGAATCAAAGGTTAGAATAGTATCTTTGAATGAAGAGATTAATGGAGAACCTATTGATTGGAAAGAAAAACTGAAACAAACTAATAAAGATATAGAAGCTGAAATTGAAATGTATAAAGAAAACCCTGATATAGATATAAGTATGATACAAGGAATGGAAACACAACTTGAAATGAATAATTATATGTTAGACAATGATATAGAACCAGTAGAATATTATGAGCTAAATACTAATAAATATTTTCAAGATATCATTATGTTTTTAGGGGCAATATTTTTGGCCATAGGACTTTCGATTTTTTCTGCGGATATAGTTTCAGGAGAGTTTACCCCTGCAACGGTAAAAGTTTTATTAACTCAACCAGTTAAAAAAGGAAAAGTTATATTATCTAAATTTATTGCAATTGCTTTATCATCAATAGTATTAGTAATGGTAGCAGAGGCAATTTCTTTTGTAGTAACGGGTATTGTAGCCGGGTTTGGAAGTCTCAATTATCCTATAATGGTTGGATATAAATATGAATTTGTAAAATCGGCAACTAGTGCAACAGATAAAATATTCCAAATGATTCAAGGATCAGTTAAAATAATTCCTATGTGGCAGTATCTATTAAATGTTACCTTATTACAAGTATTATTTATAGTAGCAGCAGTAGCTTTTGTATTTATGATTTCCACTATATTTAGAAATAGTACAATATCCATGGGGTTCAGTATACTAATAATTATTGTAACAACTATTCTTCAGAATTTTGCTTTTATAAGAAAGTATATTCCTTATACATTTATTGGGCTAGGAGATGTAGGCAGTCTATATATAGGAACTTTGGCTTCGGCGTATGAAAATCCAATAATAACTCCTACCTTTGGAATTGTTGTTTTACTTGTTTGGACTATTGTTTGCTATTTAGTATCTCATATTATATTTGTGAAAAGAGATGCTTTTTAGAACATAAATGCACAATGCACAATTTACAATGCACAATTAAGGAAGTGATATTTTAGCGAAGCTAAAATATCGCTTTTTATTTAAATTAAAAGATTTCCGAAGAATGAGGAAATTATCAATCACTTCACAGTACACTCTTCACATTTCACATTGCATTTAAAAAGGAGTTTCACTGCAATATTTACTTTTTAAACTGCACTTTTGTTTTATAATATGAAAAATCAAGTTGTATAATTTTTCATGTTGATATAAAATTTTTTGAATGATATAATTAATTAAGCTTTTTAAGTGGAGGTATAGTATATGGATAATGAAACTAAGCAAATGTTCCAATTGATTATTAATAAATTAGATAAAGTAGATGTAAGATTAGATAAAATGGATTCAAGATTAGATAATATTGAAAGAAAGCAAGATGAAATGTATTTGATGCAAAGAGCTTTAGAGGAAAATGTTAAAGTTACTAGGGCAGAGCAAGAAAAGATGATGTACATAGTTGCAGATATTCAGGGAAAGGTTACAACATTAACTGAAGAAGTTGATGAACATGAAAGAGTTATTAATCAAATAAAAGCAATATAATAGGGAATTTATTAATTTAAATATAAAATCGTCATACTCGATAGGATGGGTATGACGATTTCTTTGTAAGTCATTAAATTAATTAAAGATTCTCAGAGGAACGAGGAGAATCATCCAAAATTGTACATTGTGCATTGTGCATTTTGCATTGTGTACTGTGTATTGTGCATTTTCTACTATGTATTGTGAATTGTTTTAAGTTAATAATTACCATTCCGAACAAAATAAAAACACATCCTATAAGAGTTCTACCGGTAAGCATGTCCCCAATAAAAATAGAGAAAATAGCACCGAAGACTGGTTCAGCTAAGAAAATAATAGCTGCATGAGAAGGTGTTGTGAATTTCTGGACTTTATTTTGAAGTCCATAAGCGTATATAGTACAAAATATTGCAAGATAAAGAATTCCTCCAATTGATATAAAATTAATATCGAACTTCATGCCTTCGATTGAAATAGCTGGTATAGACCCCATTATTCCTACAAATAACATTTCTAAGAAAGTAAATAATGGTAAATTTATATCCTTAGTGAATTTATCCACTAGTATTATTTGGGTTCCAAAAGAAAATGCACACAATATAGTGAGTATATCTCCTATATTTATACCAGTAGTTCCGCCAGAAGACATAATATAAAGTCCACATAAAGAGAATACTATTCCAATTATAACCTTTAGTTCAGGAATCTTTTTGTATATTATTGCAATTAATATAGGAACTATCAGTACGTTTAGCCCTGTCAGAAACCCTGATTTACTAGGTGTTGTATATTGTAATCCTATTACTTGTAGGCCACTACCTAGAAAGAGAGTTAGACCTATTAAAAAAGAATAAATCAATGTTTTTTTATCAATTTTGTTGAAGTATTTATAAGAAAATGGTAATAATAGTAGCGCTGAAACTAAATATCTAATAGCTAAAAATGTATATGGAGGAATACTTCCAAGGGCAATTTTCATTACTGGAAAACTACCACCCCAAAATATAGCAACAGATAAAAGAACTAAATCTGCTTTTAATTGTCTTTTCATAAAAACCCCCCTTTTTTAAAAATAAGTGTGAAGTGTGAAGTGTGAAGTGTGAAGTGTGAAGTGTGAAGTGTGAAGAGTGAAGAGTGCAGTTAAAAGATTAAAATCTTAAGACCTTAAAACATTAAGAACTTAAAAATTAAAATAAACAATTGATGCTATAGGTCTCATTCTTCTAGAATTTTTATTTTTTTAATTAATTAAAGATTTTGCGTAGCAAAATCATCGTTAATTCCCTCTTTATACTTTGATATTCTCCTGTTTACTCTTTATTTCTTAATATTTCAATTAGTTAATTATATATC